>VBOG01000013.1 GCA_005877815.1 Nitrospirota bacterium | reverse complement strand
CGACGGCATTGCGTTGGCGAACGAGATCGCACCCGAGCATTTATCGCTCTCCGTGGAGAATCCTTTCGAGTATATCGAGAAGGTGCGTCATGCCGGCGCGCTCTTCATCGGCCGCCACACCGCACCGGCGGTCGCGGATTACGTCGCGGGGCCGAACCATATTCTGCCCACCGGCGGCACGGCAAGATTTCACTCGGCCCTGTCTCTGGACGCCTACGTGCGAAAGTCCAACATCGTGTCCTACACCAAGGACGATCTCTTCAAGGCGAAGGATCATATCCTGCGGCTGGCCCAGATGGAGGGATTCGATGCCCATGCTCAATCCGTGGAAGTGCGTCTGAAATGAAGACCGCGAAGAACGAGCGTCAGTCGAACGGGGGGAGTAAGACTGCGTCAGATCGAGGGTCCCGACGGGTCTCGGTCGAGCGGAACACGTCCGAGAGCCGGATCAAGATCGCGTTGGCGTTGGATGGCACGGGCCGCCGCAGGATCAAGACCCCCATTCCCTTTCTGGATCACATGTTGGATCTCCTGGCGAAGCACGCCTTCCTGGATCTGAAGATCGACGCTGCAGGGGACACGCATATTGACGACCACCATACCGTGGAGGACATCGGGATCGTGCTCGGCGATGCGCTGAAACAGGCGCTCGGCAAGAAAGAGGGGATCCGGCGATTCGGCACCGCGTCGGTGCCTCTCGATGAAACGCTGGCCCAGGTCACCGTGGATTTGAGCGGCCGGCCCTATCTCGTCTACAACGTGAAGCTCCCGAACCGCCGCATCAAGGCGTTCGACCTCTACCTGTTCGAGGACTTCTTTCAAGCGTTCGTCACGCATGCAGCGATGAACCTTCACATCAATGTGCCGTATGGGAGAAATCCGCACCATATCATGGAGGCAATCTTCAAGGCCCTGGCCAAGGCGCTGGACCAGGCGATCGCGGTGGATCCTCGGGTTCGGGGCGTCCTCTCCACGAAGGGGAGTCTATGATCGCAATCATTGACTACGACATGGGCAATTTGCGGTCGGTGCAAAAAGCCTTCGAAGCGGTCGGGCACAAGGCCATGGTCACGCGCAATCGGCAGGCGATTGCGGACGCCAGCCATGTGGTGTTGCCGGGAGTAGGCGCCTTCGGCGATTGCATGCGGAATCTGCAAACGTATGAGCTGGTCGAACCCATTACGCAATCAATTAAGACCGGCAAGCCGTTCCTCGGGATCTGCCTCGGACTTCAGTTATTGTTCACCGAAAGCACGGAGTTCGGTTCGCACCGGGGCCTTGGCATCATTCCCGGCAAGGTCGTTCGCTTTTCCGTGCCGCCGGAGCCGTCTCAGACGATGAAAATTCCCCATATGGGCTGGAACTCCATCATCAAAAGGAAGCCCTCTTTCATGCTGGATGGAGTGCCGGACGGCTCGTACATGTATTTCGTTCACTCGTATTACGTCGTGCCGGACGATCCTGACGTCATGTGCACCTCGACGGACTATGCGGGGTCCTTCGCCTCGAGTGTGGTCCGCGACAACATCTTCGGTTGCCAGTTCCATCCCGAGAAGAGCCAGGCGGAAGGTCTGCGGCTGTTCCGGAATTTCGGAGCGATGTCATGAGACCTTCGATGTTCCGACTGCCGCTTCTCGCTTGGTCTGTTGCGTTCACCCTTTCCGGATGCGGGGGCACGACTTCAGACGTCGTCACCGATCCAAGTATCGACCAATACCGAATCCTTCGGGTCGCTGTGCTGCCGTTCAGCGTAGGCCCATTGAGCCGGGGGCAGGAGAGAGGATACGCGGCGCCTGTGCCGTCGCCGGCGGCAGGTGACAAACTGGCGGATTTGTTCTATGTGAAACTGAACGCCCGTGAAGGGCTGGCGGTGACTCCTCCCGAGCGCGCGCGAGAGGCTATGGCTGCCGTTCCCTCCACGCCGCTGACCAGAGCCGAGACTCGGACCATCGGCGCGAAGCTGGAGGTGGATGCCGTTCTCACGGGTACGGTCGAAGTCTATAAAGAGCGCGCCGGCAGCCGCATCGGTCTTGAGCGCCCGCAGGATGCGGCGGAGGTCGGCTTCGTCGCAAAATTGATCAGTGTGAAGGAAGGGATTCCGCTCTGGACCGGCCAGTATTACGAGCGCCAGCGCCCGGCCAATGAAGATTTGACGGGCTTTCTTGAACGCGGTCCTCGATACCTGACCGTCGACGAATTGGCATCCAGTGCTGTGGATCACGTCCTTCGACAGTTTCCGTTCGGCACGCCTATGCCACGCAATGAAGGCGGCTCTTCCACGCCATGATGATTATCCCGGCCATAGACTTGAAAGACGGTCGTTGCGTGCGGCTGCGGCAAGGGGTGATGCAGGATGAGACCGTGTACTCTCATGACCCGGCCGAGGTGGCCCGGCGTTGGGAGGGCGAAGGCGCCCAGCTGCTGCACCTCGTTGACCTGAACGGCGCGGTGGACGGTGTGCCGCGCAATCACGCCGCGATTGAATCCATAGTGAAATCCGTTTCGATTCCGGTGCAGGTCGGCGGCGGGATCAGGGGCTTGGACACGCTTTCCTCCTATCTTGCGTCCGGCATTTCCCGCGTTGTCCTGGGAACGGCGGTATTGGCGGATCCCGCACTGCTAGAGGAGGCTTGCCGGTGTTTTCCTGGCCGCATCATTGTCGGGATAGACGCAAAACAAGGAAAGATCGCGGTCAAGGGATGGACTGACGTGGTCGATCAGGATGCGGCTGCGTTCGTAGAACGGCTTGCGGGCCTGGCCATCCACGCTGTGATCTATACTGACATCGCCCGGGACGGTATGATGGAAGGGCCGAACCTGGAGGGCCTTCGGCGGATGGTCCGCGCCTGCCCCGTGCCGCTCATTGCCAGCGGCGGCATCACCCGCTTGGAAGACCTCAAACAGCTGCGAATGCTGGGGCCAAAGGTGATCGGGGCAATCGTCGGCAAGGCACTCTACGAAGGAGTCATCGAACTCCGGAGCGCGATGGCCGCGTCAGTGTGAGCGGACGGTATTCTCGCTAAGGAGACCGCGTGTTAGCGAAGCGCATCATACCCTGCCTGGATGTGAAGGCAGGACGCGTCGTCAAGGGCATCGGCTTCGTTCAGCTCAAGGACGCGGGCGATCCGGTGGAAGCGGCCCGCGCATACGATGCAGGCGGAGCGGACGAACTCTGCTTTCTCGACATCACGGCGTCCCATGAAGAATGGAAGATCCTTCTTGACGTCGTGAGCCGGACGGCAGAGCAGGTCTTCATGCCCCTGACCGTGGGCGGCGGCGTGCGGACGATCGAGGACATCCGTGACCTGCTCAAGGCCGGCGCCGACAAGGTCAGCATCAATACGGCAGCTGTTCAGCGGCCGGAATTCGTGAAAGAGGCGGCGGAACGATTCGGGATGCAATGTATTGTCATTGCGATTGACGCGAAGCATGTTCCAGATGATGCGAAGCATGGATCGGACAGATGGGAAGTCTTTACCCACGGCGGCCGGACGGCGACGGGCCTTGATGCGGTCGAGTGGGCCCGGACCATGGAAGGGTATGGCGCGGGCGAAATCCTATTGACCAGCATGGATCGGGATGGGACCAAAGAAGGCTACGATCTTGCGCTCACGGCGGCCGTATCGGAAGCGGTAAGCCTTCCTGTCATCGCGTCGGGCGGCGCCGGGACACTCGAACACCTGTACGAGGGTTTTACGAAGGGCAAAGCGGATGCCGTCTTGGCCGCATCCATTTTTCATTATCGTCAGCACACGATCCGTGAGGCGAAGGACTATTTGCGATCGCGCGGCATCCCGATGCGTCCGGTGTCGGCATGAAGGTCGGCAATCTGGATTCTCTGAAATTCGACGACAAGGGTCTCATCCCTGCGGTCGTTCAGGATTGGCGGGATGGCACGATTCTCATGGTGGCATACATGAACCGTGAGGCGTTGGACAAGACGCTGGAGACCGAGATCGCGCATTTCTGGAGCCGGTCTCGGCAGGAACTATGGGAGAAGGGAGCGACTTCCGGTCACCGCCAACACGTGAGGGCAATGTTTGTGGATTGTGACCGGGATACCGTATTGATCTCCGTCACGCCGGACGGGCCTGCCTGTCACACCGGCGAGCGAAGCTGTTTCTTCGCCCGGATTTCAGACTCGACGGACTCGACGGTTAAAACTGCAGAAGCTCGCGGTGGTGTGCTGGACAGAATTTCCGAAACAATTCAGGCGCGCAAGCGCCAGGCCTCGTCGGACTCGTATGTGGCGGCGTTGCTGACGGCAGGACAGGACCAGATTCTCAAGAAGGTCACGGAAGAAGCCGGTGAAGTGATCCTTGCGTCAAAGGGCGGCAAGCGCGAGGAAATCGTCCATGAGGCAGCCGACCTCATGTTCCACCTGCTCGTCGCGTTGGGGTACCACGACATCGCCGTGACTGACGTGTATCAGGAATTGGCGAGGCGATTCGGCGTGAGCGGCATCAAAGAAAAAGCCTCACGGCCATCGGCGCGGACCGGCAACGCCAAACGTCAGGGACAGCGATGAGGAGCGATTGCATCTTTTGCAAGATTGGCACCGGGCAGATTCCTTCCCGGGTGGTTTATCAAGATGAGGACGTGTTTGCTTTCGAGGACGGCAATCCTCAAGCGCCGGTCCACGTGTTAGTGATTCCCAAACGACACATCGACGCGCTCAGTGACATGCGGGATGGCGATCACGCGGTGGTCGCCCATCTCCTTGAAGTCGGAGTCCTGATCGCAAAGAAAAAGGGGATTGCGGAATCGGGTTATCGAATCGTGGTGAACAACGGACAAGATGCAGGCCAAACCGTTTTTCATTTGCATTTTCACGTGCTCGGCGGCCGCCGCATGAACTGGCCACCGGGATGATCGCCGATGAGGCCGCATGTTCCTTGACAGGCCGACAATCCATTAGTTAGGATGATGGGTTCCTTTGAAATTGAATAGAAATGCCGGTCGGCTGATTGCGGGGCGATCGTGGAAAAAGGTTTGATCCCCGAAGACGTCATCAACCGGATTCGCGAGCGGGCCGACATCGTGGACATCGTCGGAGCTCACCTGTCACTAACCAAAGCCGGACAGAACTTCAAAGGTCTCTGTCCGTTTCATCAAGAGAAGACCCCCTCATTTACCGTGAGTCCATCACGCCAGACGTTCCATTGTTTCGGATGTGGAGAAGGTGGGAACGTCTTTTCGTTTCTCATGAAGATTGACGGCTCAACCTTCCCCGCGGTGGTCCGCGCACTCGGTGAAAAAGTAGGCGTTCCTGTCGAGGACCGGCCTGTCTCCCCGGCGGTCCGGCAACGAATGGAGCTTCGGGAGCGTCTACTCGCCTTGACCAAGGTAGCCGCCGAACGCTTCCATCTGAACCTCCTGGCGGATGCCGAGGCGGAACCTGCCCGGAATTATCTCGCGTCCCGCGGCATGACTCCGGACACCATCGAGCGATTCGACATTGGATATAGCCAGAGCGGCTGGGATGGGACGCTGACGGCGTTGACCAAGGCGGGGTTTAGTGCTGAGGATATCGCGGCGGCAGGCCTGGCGATCCCCCGCGAGCAAGCCGCCGGCTTCTATGACCGGTTTCGCGGCCGAGTGATGTTCCCGATCCGCGACCTTCAGAAGCAGGTCATCGGCTTCGGCGGCCGTATGCTTGATGACGGGACGCCGAAATACCTGAACTCTCCCGAAACCCCGCTGTTCAGCAAAGGGCGGATCCTGTATGCGCTCGATGCCGCGCGGGACGCGATTACCCGCCTCGGGTATGTGATCGTGGTCGAAGGCTACTTCGACGCGATTGCGCTGCACCAGGCAGGCTGTGCGAATGCTGTCGCGACGCTTGGCACGGCCCTCACTCCTGAGCATTTGGAGCTGATTCGTCGCTTCACTCAGCGAGTCGTGCTGCTGTTCGATCCGGATGCCGCCGGCGTTCGGGCTGCGCTTCGCACGATGGATCTCTTCCTCGGCTCGGGGTTCTCCGTACAGGTCGGCAGCGTACCGGCGGGCGACGATCCCGACACGTTCATCCGCTCCCAAGGTCCCGACGCGTTCGCAGCGCTGATCAAAAGCGCGCCGTCTCTTCTCGAGTTCACCGTTCAGGCGAGCCTTACTGCCGGGCGGGCGGGCACCGTGGAAGATCGGGTCCGTTGCGTGGAAGACGTCCTCACGCTGCTGCAGAAATTGAGCAATCCCGTGGAACAAAGCGCGGCGATCAGACATGTCGCCGACCAGTTGGGGATGGATGAGAAGGCGCTGCTCGCCCGGTATAAGGCGCTGCCTCGGAAAAGCGTGAAGGCTTCGACGCCCCAGCCGTCGGCAGGCGTTTTTGAGAACCAGCCCCTGCCGAAGGACGAAGAGGTTCTGCTGCAATTGCTCGTCCACGAGGTCCTGACGCCGGAAATGTGGACAGAGGTGAGAGCGGAGGATTTCACGGATACCAGGGCCAAGCGCCTGGTTTCGCTCGTATGCGCGGCAGACGCACCGCACACGCGTCAGCAGGCTCTTGCTCAAGCGGGTGAAGACGAGCTCTGCGGGTCCATTACGCGGGCGCTTTCGATGACCGAATTGCCCTACGACAACATCAACGCGGCATTTCAGCAGAGCCTGAAGGCACTCAAACTTCGCCGTATCGCCGTGGAGTTGCAAGAAATTAAGGCCGCCGAGGCGTTGGCCACGAAGGCCGGCCGGGATGAAGAAGCGAGGACGCTCTTGGTACGGCTCAACGTTCTCCAGCAGGAACGTCAGAAACTCTCCAAGATCAATCCTTCATCCTACAATGAAGCCGGGAGGATCCATGCCTGAGGACGAACGGACGATTGAGGTTAAACGCCTGATCACCTTAGGTAAGGAAAAGGGCTTCCTCACATACAGCGACCTGAATAGAAATCTGCCCGCCGAAATGGCCTCGACCGAACGGCTCAATTCGCTCATGGCCATGTTCGGCGAGATGGACATCGAGATCATCGATTCCCCTGAGGGCGAGCGGTACCAGCAGATGATGTCGGAGGGCGAGACGCCCGCCGATGACGGCGAAGAGCCTGAGGAGGTCGAGGAAGAGGATCCGAAAAAGATCGACCTCACGCCCGGCACGCTGAGCCGCACCGATGATCCCGTACGCCTGTATTTGAAAGAGATGGGCAGCGTGTCGCTGCTGAGCCGAGAAGGCGAAATCGAGATCGCCAAGCGCATCGAGGACGGCAAGCACGACATCTCCTCGGTTGTCTTCGGCATGCCGATGTCGATCAACGCGATCTTCGCACTGGCCGAAAAGGTCAAGGCGGGCAAGATTTCGATTCGGGAAGTCGCCTCCTCCGGGGTCGAGGAGGAGTTCGACGAAGTGGTCGAGCACGATGTCGAGAAGGACGAGGCCGAACTGCGTCAGCGTACGCTGGACGGCATTCGCAAGGTCAGGGCGCCTTCCAAAGCGCTTTTCCTGCTCTACGCGAAGCACCGGCAGTCGAGTCTCAGCCTTCCGAAGCGGAAAGAGGTCAAGGCCAAGATCCTAGAGGTGCGTCGGCAAGTCGTCGAAAAGCTCGATGCCCTGAAACTCCACCCGGCTCAGCATGAGCGGCTGGTGCAACGCGTGCGCGACCTTGCGCATGAGATCGCGGCCTGCGAACGCGAGATCGCTTACTGCCGGCGCCGACTGGGCGTGTCCGGTGAGGAAGGCAATGCGCTGCTGGTCAAGATGAACCGCGGCCGCAAGGAGTTGATTGCCGTTCGACGAAAGACCGGGGTTCCTCTCGAGACGCTGCACGAGATCGAAAAAGCGTTCCAGAATGCGCGTCGGCGGATCAGACTAGTTGAAGCCGAGGCGCTCGTCCCCGCCGAGGAGCTTCGCGAAGGCGTCAAGCTTTTGGATCAGGCTGAAGAGCGGGTCAAGCGCGGGAAAGCCGAACTTGTCGAGGCGAACCTGCGTCTGGTGGTGAGCATCGCCAAGAAGTACACCAACCGCGGCCTTCAGTTCCTCGACCTGATTCAGGAAGGCAACATCGGTTTGATGAAAGCCGTGGACAAGTTCGAATATAAGCGGGGCTACAAATTCAGCACCTATGCCACTTGGTGGATACGCCAGGCCATCACGCGCGCGATCGCGGACCAGGCCCGTACGATCCGGATTCCCGTCCATATGATTGAGACCATCAACAAGCTGATCCGCACGTCTCGCCATCTGGTGCAGAAGCTCGGTCGCGAGCCGCTGCCGGAAGAGATCGCCGAGAAGATGGAGCTGCCGCTGGAGAAGGTTAGAAAGATTTTGAAGATCGCCAAGGAGCCGATTTCGCTCGAGACACCGATCGGCGAGGAGGAAGACAGTCACCTTGGGGATTTTATCGAGGACAAAAAGGCCGTCTCGCCGTTGGAAGCTGCGATCCGGTACGATCTGCAGCGCCAGATCAACAACGCGCTTAAGACGCTCACGCCGCGCGAAGAGCGCGTGCTGCGCAAGCGCTTCGGCATCGGCGAGAACACGGACCACACGTTGGAAGAAGTGGGGCAGGACTTCGCGGTCACGCGCGAACGTATCCGCCAGATCGAAGCCAAGGCGCTGCGCAAACTCCGGCATCCCAGCCGCAGCAAGAAATTGAAGAGCTTCGTTGAAAGCTTGTAGTTCGAATGAGAATGAATGCCGTAACAGGCATTCATGGGCCCATAGCTCAGTTGGTCAGAGCGGCGGACTCATAATCCGTTGGTCCCAGGTTCGAGGCCTGGTGGGCCCACCAATGGGAACCGCGTAATTTGAGGAGGCAATGACTTTTCCGGCGATTTTGCTGATACGTCCCATGGGGGTTCTGTGAAAGAGGACCTTCAGCGGCTGATGTCCCTCCAGGAGGTGGATGGCCGTCTAGAGGAGTTGGCCGACCGCAAGAAACGCATTCCCGAACTCGTCGCTGCTGCCCAACGCCCGCTCCACGCGGCGCAAGCCCTACACGAGGTCACGAAAAAGGACCTCGACACAAGCACCAAACAACGCAAAGCCGTCGAAGATGAATTGGCCGTGCAGGAGCAGGCCATCAGCAAGCTGCAGGACCGCGCCATCAAGGGCGCGATCAAGACAAACAAAGAGTTCCAGGCGCATAAGTTTGAAATTGATCTGGCCAAGAAGAAAAAGGGTGAAATCGAGGAGCAGTTGCTGATGCTGATGGATCAGGTGGATGTGAAGAAGAAGGAATTGGCCCAGGCGGACGCGGCCATGAAGGAAGCCGAGCGGAAGTTTGCCGTCGAGAAAACATCCCTCGAAGGTTCGGTGGGTGCGATCGAGCAGGAACTTGTCGAGCAGACTCAGCGCCGGAAGGACATGGCCGCCGCCGTCGAGAAGTCATTGCTACGGACGTATGAGAAGCTTCGTGTCAGTCGAAAGGGACAAGCGTTGGCTGGCGTCACAAAAGAGGGAAGTTGTATGGCGTGTCGGCTCCAGATTCAGCCGCAGGTCGTGTCGGATGTGAAGCGGGGGATGTCCGTTCTCACCTGTATCTACTGCCAGCGTATTCTGTACTGGGCGGGGGAACCTTACCACGGCACGGCAGCATCAGAGCTGGAAAAAGAGACCGCCGAGAAGAGCGACTAGCTATACTGTCACGCTGAGTAAAGCGAAGGGCCGCGTTCGCTTTCGCTCAGAATCACATTCAGCCATTACGTTTCCTTGAGCACTGCCTGCGTGGTTTTAAAATGAAGCTTGGCCACTTTGACCAGCGCTTCCTGGCCGTGCTTCCGTACGAATGATTTCGCTGCGATCTCGACGGCAGGAGATGCGCCTTTGGGAAGCGGTACGCCGAACTCCGCGCCCAGCTTTCCCAGTCTCCGTACGAACTCCGCCCGCGCTACAATGGAGGCGGCCGCGACGGCGATATCTTCTTCCCCTTTGTGGCGCTGCTCCAGTTTGATCTTCTTGCCCTTTTCCTGGAGCGCGTTGATGATCAGGCGTTCATCGCCGAACTGATCGGAGATCGCGCGATCGCACGGCACCAGATCGAGAAGCGTTTCGAGCGCCTTCGCGTGCCCCCACGCGAGGAGCCGGTTGAGGTTCCGAATTGTTTTGTACAGCTCGTTGTAGCGCTCTGGCCCGATTGCGATGACGGTATGGCGGCAAAGCGTCTTGATGTCAACCTCGAGAGTCTTGATCACGCCATCCGAAATCTTCTTGCTGTCTCGGACATTGAGGGCCAGCAAGTCGTCGGCGCTTCTGGGCGTGACGTGCACGGCCGCGATCACCAGCGGGCCGAAGTAGTCGCCCTTTCCTGATTCATCGATCCCGATCCAGCCCACGCAGGCTTGGCCGACTGACGCGTCACCGGTTTCCATCGGCGCGCAAGGTACCACAGAATCGAAGAAGAAGAAACTGCAAACGGATCCTGCCTCCGCATCACCTGGGAACCCGTTGCTCTTTGCGCGGGCCCTGCCCCGCATCTCCCGAGCGTGCTCACTCTTGTCACCCGCGCGAATGCAACGGGTCATTCCGGTCGCTCAGAACTCAAGCCGATTCGCGCCGGGCTCATGGCGCTCGCTATGCGCCACCCGTTCCCAATGCAATGGCTCAGCAGCTCGCGGGGGGCCACAATTGTCATCAACCCACTCGGTTCTCCGGTTCTGCTATAATAATTTTGCGTGTGGAAGTCGGGTGGGTGGTCGCTGGTTCGCAAGAATCAGAGGAAAGTCCGGACTCCTAGAGCAGGGTGCTGGGTAACGCCCAGGCGGAGCGATCCGACACCGGCGCAACAGAAAGCACACCGCCGATGGCCCGTGAGGGATCAGGCAAGGTTGAAAAGGTGGGGTAAGAGCCCACCGCGGTCGTGGCGACACGGCTGGCCGGCAAGCGTCACTCGGAGCAAGACCAAATAGGAGGGCGGAGGAGCGGGACACCGGTGCCGCTCCTCACGGTCGGCTCGGCCGTGGCCCTCGGGTAGGTCGCTTGAGGCCTGCAGCAATGCAGGTCCCAGAGAAATGACTACCACCGTTCTTCTGTGAAGAAGGGCGGAACAGAATCCGGCTTACAGTCCGTCTTCCACACGCAATAAAAAGGGGACAGGCAAAAGTTGCGGAGGCGATCCAATACCGTAGCCTCGACCGGCGTCTCACTTAACCGCCACCGTTTTTACCTGCTTGAAGTCAGTCACTCCTAGGATGCACTTGAGAATGCCGTCCTGCACGAGCGTGGTCATGCCCCCTGCTTTGGCAAGGTCCAGCACTGCTGTCATCTTAGCTTTCGCAGAGATCAGCCGCTTGATCTCATTGCTGGCAACCATCAGCTCGTGAATCCCGGCTCGCCCGAGGTACCCGGTTTGGTTACAGGCTCCGCAACCTCGTCCTCGATATAGGACGAATGCCTCATCGTATTTTACTCCAAGCTTCTCAAACTCCTCCTCGCCATAAAATCTGGCGAGCTCATCATACGCGTCTTTGGATGGATGGTAAGCCTCTTTGCAGTCCTGGCAGATTTGCTTGACCAATCGCTGCGCCAGTACTCCCAACAGTGCATCTGCAAAGTTGAACGAATCCATCCCCATATCCAAAAGACGGATCACGGTCTCCACGGCTCTGCTGGTGTGCAATGTACTGAACACGAGATGTCCTGTTAGCGAGGCTTCAATTCCGATGGCAGCTGTCTCTGTGTCCCGCATTTCCCCGACCATGATCACATCAGGATCGGCCCGTAAAAAAGCCCGGAGGGCCTCGGCAAACGTAAACCCAATCTTCGGCTGTACCTGCACCTGGCGAAGGCCATACTGTGTAATTTCAACCGGATCTTCCGCAGTCCAAATTTTTGTGTCAGGCTTGTTCACATAGCTCAGCACTGAGTGCAGGGAGGTTGTTTTTCCGGAGCCGGTCGGACCGACGACGAGGATGAGCCCATCGGGCTTTTCAGCCAGAGCTTTGAGCTCCCGGAAATTCCGCTCAGTCAACCCTAACTGGTCGATTGGGATCGGCTCGGTTGCCGCCAGAACTCGCATTACCACATCCTCATTCCCTCCGGCCGTGGGGATTGTGGCAACGCGTAATTCGATCTCTCGGTCCTGCAATGGGAATTTAATCTTGCCATCCTGGGGCTTGCGCGATTCCGCAATATTCAGTTGCGCCATGATCTTGAGGCGGGCCACAACAGCTCGCCGAAAAGCAGCCGGAATCCTCTGGTATTCCATGCAGCTTCCGTCAATCCGGAAACGGATCACGGTGTCTTTGCTCGGTCCATACAGCTCGATGTGGATGTCCGAGGCGCGCTTCTTGTACGAGTCAATGATGATCTGGTTAATCAAGCGAACGATGGTGCTATCGTTCGCTTCAAGCTCGCCGGTCTCGACCTCTTGATCTTTTAGGTCTTTAATGAGCGCCTGCTCTGCCTGCAGACTCCCGATAAGCGTGGTTATGGCATCCTCTGTCGGACCTAGAGGAATGGGAAAAACTTCCCTCTCGGCCGCGCTGATATACAGGAGAATATCTGTCCGAAGCCCCACCACGAACCGAATCTCGCGGTTCCCGAAAACAGGGCGCAGAAGCTCCCGAATGGATTTGCATTTTGCAAGATCATCAACCAGCGCCACAAGCGTATTGCCTTCCCATCGGAGCGGGATCCAGCAGTTCTTTTTGAGGTAAGCACGGTTGAATTTCTTGATCACGTCGGGCGGCGGAATGACCTTTTCATCAAATGCCACAAACTGACAGTTGTAAAATTGGCTCAAGGAGGCCCCGATTGCGGCCTTTGGAACCTTGTACTGCTCCATCAGGACTGTTTCCACATCAATTTCTTGTCGCCGCGCCTCCGCAATCGCCGTATCGAGTTCCTCTTTGGTAATCAGGTGGCGAACAAGGAGGGAATCGAACTTCGTCGATTGCTTCTGAGCGAGCAAATATTGAGTAGACAAGGCTATGCCGACGGGTTTCGCGATGCGGGCTGCGCTCGCTTCGTCGTCCGAAGTGAACCGCGTCCCGTGTTTCTTGTTTAGGAGCTGCAGCACCCCCAAGGTCTTCGTCTCATAGAGAATCGGAACCGTGAGCACTTGAATGGTATGGAAGCCGGTCCTTTTGTCCCATGAGCTATCAAATGCGAGCCTTGGGGAGATACGCGCTAGCGCGGTCTTGATGTAGGCGTCGGGGATGTTGACGACTTGTTGCGTCAGCGCCACATATCCAGCAATGCTCTTCTCATTGAGTGGCAAACGGATCTCTTTGATAGGGTCAATGTCAGGAAACTTTGTGAACAATTCCATTTTGTCAGCATCCATCACGTAAAAAGACATTCGCTCCGCATCGAGCAAAGCCAGGATCTCGTTATACAGCTCGAAAATATTGTCGAGATTCCTGGCTGCAGAAAGCCGGCTCACGAGTTGAACAAGCTTCCGCTCGTAGAGCAGTTTTTCCTCTAAGGACTTGATGCTATCCTGCGGCATCTTCGTGACTAAAGGGTAACGTTTCCGTTCGCCTGTTTTCTGGCTGTTTGAATCTAAGCGCGGTTTGTATTATAGAATAGTTTGTATTAATGATAAATAGCATCTAACGCAATGCCGTTACGCACCTGTTAATGGAGTTGGAGGACACGGAACTTTGGCTCACATTCACGAGTCCCTACACGAGAGCACGATGGGAAAGTTGAGATCATGAGGATTCAAGGATTTCTCCATGAGTTGCCGTTCTTTGCATCTCTGACTGATCCTGAACTCGATCTGATCGTGTCTCTTTCCGGTCTCGTCGAAGGCAACGCCGGAGATCATTTGATCCGCGAGGGAGAGCAGGTTCGGATCCTGTATGTCATGCTTTCAGGAGAGGCGGAAGTCATTCGAGCAGATACCAAATGGAATCGGGTCGTCATCGCGTCAGTGGGGAGGGGAGCGCTCATTGGGGAGATGTCACTTGTCGAAAGCGCACCTGCATCCGCTACGATCGAGGCAACGGGTGCATTCCAGGCGTTAGCGATCGAGCATGAGAAGTTCAACCAGCTGGTAGAAGAGCACCCGAACCTCGGCTGTAAGATTTTCAAACAGATTGCACGGACCACGAGCCTCCGTCTTCGGAAGACATCTGGCCTGCTGGCTGAGTACATGCCCCACGATACTTGATTGCGGTGTCAAAAAAAGGATGCTGGCATGACGGCGGGAGATGTCTCGTTTCGATCAACGGAGTCTTGTGCGGAGATTTTGGTGGGACGTGTCTTCAGCTATGGCGAGGCTGGCTTCGAGCGAGGCGATCTCGAACAGGTCTTTGAAGGTTTCCAGAGAAGCATCTGAAGGAATTGGAATCTTCTTGTGCTGGTTCACGTATTGAACAAAGGCTTCAGGCAGGATCAGGAACTCGCTCAATGTCTGTTTTCCTCAGCAGAGCGCATGTGAAGTATCCCCTGTGACCAAGAAATATAACGGCATCGGATATTTGTCAACAAAATACTGCCTAGAGACAAAACCTATGCCGTTCTTCCTTGACCGTTGTGGTTCTGTAGCAAATCGGATGCAGGTGCTGTGCTTAATTGAAGGTAGCATTCTTGACTGGTGTCGGATTCGGTTATAGAGTCCGACGAAACGACGAGGGAGCTGACCGGTAACTCGATTCAGCGTTCAGGATTCAGGTGCATGGGCAAGACTGATCGCCGGAGAATGGGCGAAAGGAGGAGGAACACCATGGAGAGAGCTAAAAGCTCGTCAGTTGAGCCCCAGCAGAGACGCATTCTATCTGAGCTTTCGTGGGATAACATCAATGAGCCGGGAGCCTATGTGGAGAAGGGATCGGGCGATCTCTACCGCATCCCCAAGGAGGCCTTGCAGCAGGGATCGTCTCCGCTCATCAAAAAACAAAGCGCAGGCGCTTCCGTGTTTGTGCAGATCAGCAAAGATCCATTTGTGACCACGCTCGAAGCCCGCATGCAGGCTGCAGAACACAACATCTCTCCTAATTTCTAACCAGAATTAGGCAACACGAAACATTCGCACAAGAATCCGGGTATGTCTTCGCCCATGCATCACCTGAATCCGAACCAAGACCCCACTCTGCTCGTGCGCTGAGGCAGAGGAACGCTAAACACAGGGCCTCGGAATGGTCTGAGGCCCTGTCTCCCTTCAAACTCATATCTAAAAACTTCCGGCATCCTTCACTACTTGCCGGACTGCGTTCCAGGCATATCCCTGTTTTGACATTTGACTGGAATCGGCCTATACGGACTCCACTACATCTGAAGGGAACAGAGGCCTATGGGATGGTTGAAGAGCGGCGTATGGCGACGATTCTCTTAGTCGATGACGAGGAGATTTTCTTAACCCTGCTGGAACAGATGTTAAGCAGTCACGGGCATGAGGTATTCACGGCATGCAACGGGCCCGAGGCCCTCAAGCTCTTTCGTCAGCATGACCCACAGATTAGTATCTTGGACCTCCATATGCCTGAGATGGATGGTCTCGAAGTGCTACGGCAAATTCACGCGATCGACCCAAAGGCCTCAGTGATGATACTGACGGCGTGGCAGACAGATGAGCTGGAACGGCAAGCTCGGCAATATGGTGCCATCGACTTTATCAGCAAGCAGCTGACGTATGATTCGATCGTCACCGTGGTGGAAGGCCTAACGAAAGACCCTGACAAGCTTTTTGAGCCCGGTTCAGTCTTGTTGATCACTGACTCGGACGAGACGCGAGATCTCTTCGAACCGTTTTTGCGAGAGCACAAGGTGTCGCTTCGAGTGGCCCGAGACTGCCCTGAGGCGTTGGGACGGGTAAGTGAGGCGCTTCCCCAGCTCATTGTTCTGGATATGGATCTGATTGCGGTCGAAGATCCGTGGCGTGGCACCCGGAAAATGGCCGCGCCTGAGCTCCTCGAGGCCTTACGCCAGATTCGTTACTCTGGCAGGCTCATTCTGATGAGCAACATAGTTGACCATGCCATGGATGCTCAGGCAACGCCGCTCCAGGCATCGACGCTACAAGCGGTCGACCATTTACAGAAACCGGTGACGCCCGACCGACTGCTGATTGCGATCCAATTAGCGCTTCCGATCGACACAACACCGCAGTAAACATCCGGCGTTCACAGAAGATCAGAATATTCGTGTGGAGCGAAACGCACGAAGATTATGAGTTGTGCGGATGAATCTCCATACCCCTCATGCGGGCGCAATATCCCTTCGATCAATTCCTGCATTTGGAGACAGCAGGGACAGGCGCCTTTCCCGTGAAAAGCACCCTGTCCCGTTTGGGGTCAGCCGAGCGCGCCCATGATCTTCCGATACTCGGCTTCGGGGTAGGCCCGCATGGTCGTGGTGCGGACGTTGCCGGCAGCCCCGACCTTGAGAAGCAGCTTCGCCAGAGCTTCATCATTCGGCAGTTCCGAAATGAGCGCGGCATCGTAGGCGCCCTGCAGCATGTAGAAGGCTTTCAACTCGCCGCCCATTTCTTTGAGTGACTTCTTGACGGCGTCCAATCGCTTCGGCGAGTCCTTCACATTCTTGATGCCCTGCTCGGTCCAGTTGAGAAGGCTGAGATAAGTAGGCATGTGCGACCTCCTTTGAGAGTTATGATTTCAAGTTCGTCCTGCTTTAAGTTTTTCATTCAAGTGGTCAATCCAGCGGCGCTCGAATTCGGCGTAGGGGATGAATAGCCGGTCCGCGACCGCCGTGTCCATGGACTGGCCCTTCGAAAGCTGACCGACGAGTTCCCTCATTTTCTCCATGCCGAACCGATCTATCAAGTAAAGCGTCGCCGAGTTGCCTTCCAAATAGGCGAGCTGCGCCAGGATGGTCGGCAGGTTCCCCCAACCGCCTTCCAGATTGCTGAGGGGGATCAGGGTCACGGTGCGTCCTCGTCCCCGCACGATCTCATCCAGATCTGGCCACGGATCGCCGGCAAGCTGCATGGCGAGGCCTTCATTCAGCCACGTCGGCACGGCGCCGAGACGACCGCCCATGCGATCGTGCAAGAGGGCGTGGACGTACTCATGCCTGAGCACGCGCGTGAGCCATTGTTGGTCGGTCAGCGCTCCTTGCGTTGGAATCTGGATGCGTCCCAGGACCCCGTCAAAGAGCCCGTCCGCCCATGCGGGACTGCCTGTGGCGCTCCTGAACGCTTGCCGGCTATGCAGGACCACCATGATGGGCTTGGAGGGGAAATAGCTGAACTTTTGCCCGATTTCACGGTAGGCGTCCTCCAGGATTTCCAGCACGCGATTCCATACTTCGTAATCGTCGTTGCCGTCAAATTTCACTTTGAAATGGGAGCTGTCCCGGGAGACGAACTTTTGCTCGGCTTTCTCCGCGCGCTTCACCTTGTCGGTCATGATCTTCAGCGATGACTGGAACGCAGGGGTTTGAGCCGCGCGATTGGTGGCATGATCAAGATGCAGCGCGGCGCCGCTGAGATCATCCTTGTCGAAGAGGAGATCTGCGAGATAGAGATGAAGCCAGGGGTCATTGGGGCTCATCGCAATCCCTTTTTCCAACAGATCGCGCGTCAATTCGGGCGAGTTGAGCTTTGCATACCCTCGAATCAGCAACTGGTACGCCGGAGGATTGTCGGGATCGACGGCGATGGCCTTTTTCATGAGCGGCAAGGCGGTGGCTGGCCCTTGGGCGTCCCAGAGCTTGGCCCCGATGTAGATCCACAGCCGCGCCGCTGTTTTTCGAGACTGAGGATCGGCGAAGGCTTCCTTTGGAAACGCCGCAAGCTTTGTTTGGGCCTCGGAAAGGTTTCCCTGCTGAGCCAGGAGAAGGATGGATTGAAAGTTGCCGGCATAGATGGAAGCCGGCAGTTCACCCGGCTCTGCCAGGCGCACAATGCTCTCGTCTGATCCTTGTTCAGGAGCAGTGGGATGGCTGATCGCTTCGGGCTTGTTCGGTTGAAAGACACCAGGCTGAGGTCCGACTCCCGCGACCAGGGGGATTATCTCTGGCGTTGCAGATGAAGATTTTGGTGGAGATATAGGTGCAGCCGATGTAGAGGAAGACACGGCAAGAGGGGGCGCGTCGCTTCGCTGTTGCCTCAGCCAAAGTTCGTACCCCGTAAAGAAAAGGATGAACGCGAGCAGCACATAGAGGAGACCGGCAATCCCGCTTCCGCGCTCGTTATCCATGAGAAGCCCTCTGACCCGCCGTCTTGATTGGGATGCAAGCGGCCAAGCTTCTCACAGGTCTATCTGAAGGTCAAATCGTACGTAGATTCCGCAAACCACTATGAAACGAGGATCACCGCATATCCGCGCGTGGTCCGGCCTTGATCGCGATGGAGACCCACTTTTTTTCCGGCGGGTAGCCGACCACTTCACGTCCGTTGACGACGATAACGGGAGCGCGATCGGCGTAATATTTTTTGGACTTCTCGTCGCTGTTGGCATCTTTGAGGACCAAGTTGAAGGCGAGTGTTCCGTGGAGTTCATCCAGCAAGACTTTGGCCTCGTCGCACAGAGGGCAATCAGCTTTGGTGTAAAGGATCACGTCCGGGATAGGCGATTTGCGTTTCCAGACTCCGAACATAGGCCGGATTGTAGCAAAGAAGAGCCGATTTGGGTCAAGATATCACCAAGGAGCATGCGACATGGAGAATAAATCAGCGAAGGCTTCGCATCCTGCGTGGGAAACGTTCCGTGCGCAACTGCGGCAGAGCCACCCAGACTTTTATGAACTGGAACCGGGCGGGGCCTTGATGATGGACCTGGGAAGCGAAGGCTGGCTGCTGGAGCTCACCGATGATGGCCGCCTGCTCTGCCAGATGGGAATGGACATCGACGACATCAAAACATTGATGTCGGAAGGGACTCCCGAAGATCTGGGCACGGATGAGGTCGCGAAGCAGGCCAAATACTATTTGCAACACGCCGTGTCGAAGTTCCGGCCGGCGCTGCGAGGTGCCGGGTTTGAGGAATCGTCGGAGATGACCGACGAGTACGTGGCGACCACATTTCAGAAACAATTCGATCTTCACAAACCGAATGACATCGAGCAGGCGGTCAAGTGGTGCCGTCAGCAATTCGGGGTTTCGTGATCGTATGGAAAGAGCATCCGCGAAATCCGACATTCAAACCGCGCCGCGGACGTGCGAGAGGACTTTGATCTACGACGGACAGTGCCGGCTGTGCACGACTGCAAAGGAAGGATTGGAGCGTCTGGGCGCCGACCGCGAGGTCCGGTTCGTGCCGTATCAGAGCCAAGAAGCGGCGTCTCTTCTTGGTGGCGAGTACACGCCGGGCCGCCCGTGCGTTGCGTTTCTGGTGGAGCGCGATGGGACAATCCGGCGAGGCCTCGAGGCCTTTCTGCCGTTGCTACCGGGCCTACCGGGCGGACGACTGCTGCTCGGTCTCATGCACGTACCATTTCTTCGGCCCCTCGCCTATCTGGCTTATCGGATTGTGGCGCGGTACCGCTATGCGTGGTTCGGTCAGGTGAGGCCGCCGGAGAAATGATACTGTGCTCTAAAGAGCGGGTCCTGCCGCTCAGCAGCCCTTCGCCCGGCTGCTCAGAACTCAAGCCGATGCCAGAGTTCCGGTCCTAACTCGAGCCTGAACTATCGTCCGGTGTGCGGTATTTCTCGTCGAGCTTGTAGTAATTTTCGAGGCCGATCACGTCGTGGAACTGTTGGAATGGGATGAGGCGGTCTAGTGCGTCGCGCGTGGTTCCGGCAGTCTTGATCAAGTTGAACATATCCTTCATGGCCTTGGCTGAGGCGTAGAGAGCCGTCAACGGGCAGACGATCAACTGCAGGCCGATTTTCCCAAGCTCATCTTTTGTCAGCAACGGTGTCACGCCGCCCTCAAGCATGTTGGCGACGAGAGGTGCAGGCAGCTCTTTCGCGATGGTCTTCAGTTCCTCAATGTTTCTGGGCGCCTCCACGAATAAGGCATCGGCGCCGGCTTCCTTGTAGCGCCGGCATCGTTCGATGGCATCGTCCAGGCCGTTCACCTGGCGGGCGTCCGTGCGGGCGACGATAAAGAAATCGCGGCCGTTTCGCGCCTCAACGGCGGCCTTAATTTTCTGGACATGTTCGGAAACGGGAACGACCCGTTTGCCTTTCATGTGGCCGCACCGCTTGGGCCACACTTGATCTTCAAGAAACATCCCCGCGGCACCGGCCGCGATCAGATCGTGCACCGTCCGAATGACATTGAGAGCATTCCCGTATCCGGTATCGGCATCAATGATGATCGGGATCGTCACCGAGTCGCAGACCCGTTTTGCGGTGGCGACCATCTCTGTCTGCGTGAGATAACCGAAGTCGGGCAACCCCAAGTGAGTCGCCGCCACGCTGTACCCGGAAATGAAGGTCAGCGGGAATCCGGCCTGTTCGACGAGCCTCGCGCCGAGCGCGTCATAGACGCCGGGGAAAATCAACGTGCGTTCCTTTTCCAACAGACGGTGAATGCGCGTAGATATGGGCATAGTCATCCTTATGGTTTGATGATGGCGGGTTATTGTAGTAACAACGTCTTGAACGGTCAACCGAGGATTGGGGCAATACTTTTGGGCCGTTCCTTTAGGCCCGCGGATTGCGGTAGCCTGTCCTTGACAGACGGTGAAAGCATTGACAAGGAGGCCGATGATGATTGTGAAATTGATATTGCCCGCGATGGTGATCACAACGCTGTTGATTGGAGGCTGTTCCAAATATCACCGGGGCCCTCCTTCAGCGACGGGTGACACGACCATGTCCGCCGTGGTCCCGGAGGTGAAGGAACTGGTCGCTCAGAACGTCAAGGATCCGCAGAAGGCCGCCCAGGTCGAAGGGATGGTCCAGCAGATCGCCTCGGAAGTGAGACGTTCGGCGCAGCAGACGCGCGGCTTCCACGAGCAACTGAACGTCTTGAACAGTAACTATGAGGCCAAACCTGAACAGTTCATGAAAATCCTCGATGAACTGAATAACTCCCGGATGGCGAGCGCCAGCAAGATTCTCGAGACGCGGTTCAAGATCAAGGATATGCTCACGCCCGAAGAGTGGCGCAATCTGACGGACGCGATGCAAAAAGCTCGTAGCAAGTATGGGCGTGGCAGTGGCCCCAGGGCTGAAGGGATGCAGAACTACTGACCGGACGACAACACATGGCGTAGGAATTTCGAAGCCTCGGCATAAATGCCCGGGCATTTCGATTCTCGCGGCCCGGCGATATTGAGAGTCTGAATGTTGTGCGCGGAGATCCAATCCAGGAGGGGGGAAATGTTGGTCTGCTGTGCCAGGTCAACCACGACAGAGGGCTTGCGCAGACGCCGGGCCAATTCAATCGTAAAGGCCGTCCCTTCCGTCGGTTCGCCTCGCGTCAAGACCAGCGTGGCATCCGAGTCTCGAACGTTCCATTCAGTACGCAGAGGATAATCGGCCGTCGGCGTTTCTTTCATCTTATAGCAGGCAGCGAGCACGCCGTCTTCCGCCGTCCGGCCTTTCGGACACCATCCGCCGCTCGGCACCCCCAACTCGCGCGCCACATCCAGCGCCGCTCGGTCCACGCCTGTTTGCCCGCCGCTGACGATTCGCTGAATCACCATCAGTCTTTGGCCGCGATCCCGCGAGACAAAAAGCCCGCCACTCGAGGCGCGCGCTCCAGATTAAACTGGTCGAGAGCCTGCATGTTGAAGGGCTGGGTCTGTACGAGCTTTGGAATGTCACGGTTCAAATGGCAACCGCCGCCGATGATTTTGCTGATGGGCGTCAACCGATGCTGCCACGTCTGAACGCGAGGATCGGGGCTCAGACCATGCTCGAGAAAGAGCAGACGTCCCCCTGGTTTCAGCACGCGATGGATTTGTGCCAACGCCTCAGAGGCGTTTGGGATGCTACACATGGCGAATGTGCTCACGACCGTGTCGAACGTACCGTCCGGCATCGGCAGCTTTTCGGCTGCAATCAGCCGCTTTTCGACGGCAACAGGAGCGGCGGCGATTCGTCGTTCTACGATGCGGTTCATGCCGGGATTCGGGTCCACCGTCGTGATCTTCCGAATCTGAGCCGGATAATACTGCAGGTTGACCCCCGTGCCGAAACCGACTTCCAGCACTTCGCCGCGCGCGTCCGCCAATAAATCTCGACGGTATCCGGCCAAGAAGTCGTTTCCCATCATCCAGTCGAGCACGTGAGGGAAGATCACCGAGGAGTAGAGGCCCATGATGGTTCTATCGAACGACGCGTGGAGCTATAGGAAAGCGGCGGTATGCGGTGAACAGTGACGTTAGAGGACGACGCGATTTCGTCCTTGTTGTTTGGCCAGATACATATTTTGGTCGGCCTGGGCGATCCTCATCTCCAGTTCCTTCCGGTCCCCGACGGCGGGGGTAAAGCTAACGCCGCCCAAACTCACCGTCAAAGGCAGTGTGATATCTCCAGAGACAAAGGGAGAGCTTTCCACGGCCTTCCGCACCCGCTCAGCCGCGATGGCAAGCAAGTCCCTGTCATCCGAAGGCAGAAGCATGATAAATTCTTCGCCGCCCCACCGGCCCAGCAGATCACGGGGACGGAAGAGGCTCTTCATAACTTTACCGATGTGCTGCAATGTTTGGTCCCCGACTGCATGGCCGTACTGATCATTGACCCGCTTGAAATTGTCCAGGTCGGCAATGAACACTCCCAGCGCCACTTTATCTTGGAGCGCCCGCTGGCAAAGACGCTCAGCCAAGGTGAACCATCCTCGGCGGTTGAGCAGCTCCGTCAGGGGGTCGATCGTGGCGAGATGTTCAAAAGAGTCCTTGAGGCCGCGGTACTCCTCTTCCTTCAATTTTTGCGTCGTGATGTCAACAATTGTTTCTACAGCCAACATTGTCTCGCCGGTCCGCACGGGAGACCATTGGATCAGCAGCCACTTCCCGTCAGGCAGTGGCACTTCGGAGCTGGTCATTTTGCCGGTCTTTAGGGCCTCGCCGGCTTTGCAGAACGGGCAATTCGCGGACATCTTCGGGATATTTTCAAAGCACGACTTCCCGACGATGGTGCCGAGTGTTTTCTCGCCGGTGGCGTTTTGGTACATCACCTTCCATTGTTCTGTATCAATGAGGGAGATGATGGCGGGGCTGGCATCTATCAGTTCTTTGAGAAAGACTGCCGATTCGGTGGGATGAGATGGTCCGGACGGTTTGCGTTTTTCTGGATCCATGGAATGCTCCAACAAAATAACCTAAACGAATGAGCAGTATACCTCTTAAGTGTCAAAAGGTAAATCTGCCAGCGCTCACTTTTTTTGAAGCCGTTCTTCGAATGACATTAATGAATTCAACAAGCTGTGAAGGCGCGCGTCATTTTTTACCCCTTCGGCATTTGTTTTTACTGTTGAGATCGCAGCGGTCCCAGCGGCTTGGGAAAGCAAGACTCCGACTCTGAGATCGGCTGCCATGTGGACTGTCGCCATCGGGACTATTTCTCGAAGAATCTCCATTCCCTCCACCGTCCAATCGACAATTGCCAACGGAACGGCGATGGCCAGACGGAGCGTGTCTTGTATCGCCGCCTCCCGATCCGGGTCTATTTGCGGACGTTGGAGGGCCTTCATGACCGCACCATAGGCTTCCGCATCTTCATGAATGGCGGCTTGTAGACTGTCGCGAAGCTGGATGAGCCGGCTCCGCTTCGCTGTCAGGTCCTTGATCTTTTCAGGCGCCTTCTCCTTCTCATACAGAATCCCCGCTACCATGACGCCAAGTGACATGGCCGCTGCCCCTGCCATAGCCGCTACGCTCCCGCCCGCCGGCGCTGGCGTAGCCGCGGAGACTGCCTCCAAAAACACACCCACAGCTGCGGACACATCTGTTGTTAACGCTTTGGCCATCCGGGCTTCCAGCACTTGGTCGCTGTGGAAATTTTCGAGGTGCAGATGATGACCCACCACCTGGGCCACGGCCTCTTCTGGGATCAGCCCGACGATTTCACTGCTGTGGACCGAGACTTGATGGGTGGCTGCTTCCGACTTGACCGCCTCGAAGGCCTTCTGTAGCGGCGTCTCCTTGTAGTTGGTCAAGTTCATCGAGACCTGAACCATGTTGCGGCTTTTGAGCGCGATGCCCACAGCCTTCACGGATGGAAGCCCGCCGTTGGAAGCGCGCACTTTCCGCGCAATCGCTCGCGCGAGATCCAGGTTCTCCGTCGCAAGGTTCACGTTGTAGGCGATGAGAGGCCTGCGTGCTCCGACGATGGTTGCCCCAGCTGTCCGGTGCGGCTTGGCATCTCCAAAGTCCGGTGCCCACTGCGGATCCGTCCTCATCCGTTCCGCCAGGCCATCGAGACCCTCGCGACGGATATCCTCAATATGAGTCCGAAACGGCGCTGTCGCGGCTTGCTCGTAGAGAAACACCGGGACACGCAATTCGTCGGCGATCCGGCGACCTAGGTTTCGGACGACCTTCACGCACTCGTCAAGAGTGATGCCGGCAATTGGCACGAACGGAATGACATCCGTCGCACCGACTCGCGGATGTTCGCCATGGTGCAGTGTCATGTCGATACGCTGGAGAGCGACATGCGCCGCCAGGAACGCGGCTTCTGCGACCGATTCCGGTGCTCCGACGAAGGTCAACACCGAGCGGTGATGGTCTTCATCGCTCTGCTTGTCCAGCAACACGACGCCGGGGACAGATCTCACCGCGGCAGCCAATGCCTCGACGGTCTCCATGTTCCGGCCTTCGCTGAAATTAGGGACACACTCTACGATCCGATCCATCAGGATCCCCGGTTGTGGTTGCATTGGGAATTCATAGCATTCATAGCACGATCCCGTTGTCCTGCACTACCTTCTCATTCATCCTTTCAGTATACTAACGTTCCCTACAGAGACTGAAAAGGAGAGCAGATGGCGCACGATTTGAAACATAAGAGCCATGCCATTACGGACGGGCCAGACCGCGCGCCGGCCAGAGCGATGCTGAAAGCGGTCGGGTATACCGACGAGGATTTGTCGCGTCCGCTGGTCGGTGTCGCCAACACCTGGATCGAAGTGATGCCCTGCAACTCCCATCTGCGGCGGCTGTCCGAGAAGGTCAAGGCGGGCATCCGCGCGGCAGGCGGGACGCCGATCGAGTACAATACGATCGCGGTCTCCGACGGCATCAGCATGGGCACGGAAGGAATGAAGGCGTCGTTGATCAGCCGCGAAGTGATCGCGGACTCGATCGAGTTAGTGGCACGCGGCCATCTGTTCGACGCGGTGGTCGCGCTCTCCGGCTGCGACAAAACAATCCCGGGGACCGTGATGGCGCTGACGCGTCTGAACCTACCCTCGCTCATGCTCTACGGCGGTTCCATCATGCCGGGCCGCTTTCAAGGACATGATGTGACGATCCAGGATGTGTTCGAGGCGGTCGGGAAACACGGCACCGGCAAGATGACCGATGCGGAGTTGAAAGACCTGGAGGATCACGCGTGCCCAGGTGCCGGCGCGTGTGGTGGCCAGTTCACCGCAAACACGATGTCCATCGCGTTCGAGTTCCTCGGCATCTCGCCGATGGGCCGAAACGGCGTGCCTGCAATGGACCCGCGCAAGGACGATATCGCTTTTGGGTGCGGCAAGCTGGTAATTGATCTTTTGAAGAATGATCTCCGCCCTAAGCAGATTATCACCCGCAAGGCGCTGGAGAACGCCATCGCTGCGGTGGCGACGACCGGCGGGTCCACGAACGCGGTGCTGCATCTGCTCGCTATCGCGCGCGAGGCCGGCGTCAAGCTCAGCATTGATGACTTCGACCGGATCAACCGCAAGGTTCCATTGCTCGTCGACTTGAAGCCCGGAGGCCGGTTCGTGGCGGCCGATCTCTATGCGGCCGGTGGCACAACGCTTGTGGCCAAACGATTGCTCGAAGCGAGGCTGCTCCATGCCGATCAGCCTACTGTAACCGGCCGACCCATCGGAGAGGAAGCCGCGCAGGCGACCGAAACCACAGGCCAACTGGTGGTACGTCCTCTGTCCAATCCGATCAAGCCCACAGGCGGGCTGGTCATCTTAAAGGGTAATCTTGCCCCTGAAGGCTGCGTGGTCAAGGTTGCGGGCCACTCGATGATGAAGTTTCGGGGACCGGCAAAAGTCTATGATCGGGAAGAAGACGCATTTGTGGCGGTAAAGGCCGGACAGATCAAAGCGGGCGATGTAATCGTTATCCGGTATGAAGGGCCGGCCGGCGGCCCGGGCATGCGGGAGATGCTCGGCGTGACCGCCGCGATTGTCGGCGCGGGTCTGGGCGACTCCGTCGCGTTGCTTACGGATGGTCGATTTTCCGGAGCCACGCATGGTCTTATGGCCGGCCATGTCGCGCCAGAGGCGGCAAAAGGCGGACCGATCGCCGCGCTCAAAAATGGCGACGCGATTGTGTTCGATGTCGCCGCCCGGAAGCTCGAGGTGGAGCTCACGCAGAAGGAGATCAAAGCGCGTCTCAAAAAGGTGAAGCCGCCTGTGTCCCACTATACCGCCGGTGTCATGGCCAAGTACGCGAGGCACGTGTCATCTGCGTCCGAAGGCGCGGTCACGAGCTGATTCTATTCAGCAGGTGAACTTGTTGCGGGTGACAAATCTTTGATTTGACCCGCCGCCACCCACGGTGCTACACTCTTCCTTCTTACCTTGCTGATTTTCATAAGTATTTGAGCCGAAACAACGCATATTTGCGTACGTGTCAGGCGTCAATCATGCGGGCCGAACTGAACCGTTAACGTTCTAGCGAGAGGGGTTGGATCATGAAGCTCACGGGAGCGGAGATATTTCTCGAAAGTCTGAAACAGGAAGGCGTGAAAACGCTCTTTGGTCTTCCTGGAGGCGTCGTGTTGAAGATTTTCGACGTTCTGCACCAGCAGAAGGATATCGAGGTGATCCTCACTCGTCACGAGCAGGGGGCCGGGCATATGGCGGAAGGATATGCAAAGGCCACCGGCAAGCCCGGTGTCGCGCTAGTCACGTCGGGCCCCGGCATGACGAACATCGTGACGCCGCTTGTGGATGCCTACATGGACTCGGTGCCGATCGTCGTATTCACCGGCCAGGTGCCCACTCAGCTCATCGGGAATGACGCCTTCCAGGAGGCGGATAACGTCGGCATTAGCCGTCCGTGCACGAAGTACAACTTCCTGGTCAAGGATGTGAACGACCTTGCGCAAACCATCAAGGAAGCCTTTTACATCGCCATGAGCGGTCGCCCGGGGCCGGTGCTCGTGGACATTCCCAAGGATGTCGCCATGAACAAAGGCGATTTCCGCTATCCGCAGAGTGTCTCCATCCGCGGATACAACCCGACGTACGAAGGCAATAAGTGGCAGATCAAGCAGGCGGTCGAGGCGATCCACAAGGCCAAGAAGCCGATCATTTACGTCGGCGGCGGGGCGATCTTCTCGAATGCACATGAAGAGCTGATGGAGTTCGCAGAACTCACGCAGATTCCGGTGGACATGACGCTGATGGCCCTCGGGGCTTTCCCCGCCACGCACAATCTCTCGCTCGGCATGATGGGCATGCACGGCTCTTACGCCTCGAACATGGCCGTCCATTATTCCGATCTTGTGATCGCCATCGGCTCCCGATTCGACGATCGCGTCACGGGAAAGGTCTCCGAGTTCTGTCCGGAGGCCAAGGTTATTCATATCGACATCGATCCGACCTCCATCCGCAAAAACGTCCATGTGGACGTGCCGATCGTCGGCGATGTCAAGACCGTGCTGCGCGAGTTAAATGCGATGCTGAAGGCCACGCCGAATGGCAACTCCATCGAACAGCGCCGGCCGTGGTGGAATCAGATTAACGAATGGCGGACGAAGCATCCGATGGGCTACGTTCAGCCGCCGGATGCGAAGATCAAGCCGCAGTACGTCATTGACCGCCTGTACCAGCTCACCAAGGACAAGGATCCGATTGTGGCCACTGATGTCGGACAGCATCAGATGTTTGCCGCCCAGCATTTTCTGCTGAACAAGCCGCGCCGTTGGCTGACGTCCGGCGGTTTGGGAACGATGGGGTTCGGGCTTCCGGCGGCGCTCGGGGCGCAGGCGGCATTCCGCGACCGTTTGGTGCTCTGCATCGCGGGTGACGGCAGCATCCAGATGAATATGCAGGAGATGGCGACGGCCATGATTTCGAAGCTACCGGTGAAGACGTTCATCATCAACAATCATTTCCATGGAATGGTGCGGCAGTGGCAGGATTTGTTTTACGAAGGCCGCTATGCGTCCTCCTATCTCGATACCGTCCCGGATTTCGTCAAGATGGCGGAGGCCTTCAATGCGGCGGGGTTCCGGGCTACCAAGGTATCCGAGGTGGATGACGTGATCAAAGAGGCCCTGAAGACCGACAAACCGGTGCTGGTGGACATCGAAGTGGACGCCTACGAGAATTGCTATCCCATGATTCCTGCGGGCGGCGCTAACCATGAAATGATCCTCGAAGACCCGCCGGAGATGAAGCGCGGTGAGAAGCCGGCCTCGAAGGTCGCCGGTGAAGATAAGGATACGGTCCTGACGGCGTGATTCGGACAAAGGACACGTCTCAGCACATCCTGGGATAGGCAAAAGGGGAACCGTGGAGCACATCATTTCGGTCTTGGTCGAAAACAAGTTCGGCGTCCTGTCTCGCGTCGTGAATCTGTTCAGCGGCCGTGGGTACAACATTGAAACGCTCTGCGTAGCGCCAACGATGGACCCGTCGATTTCCCTGATGACGATCGTGACCAGCGGCGACGACCGCATCATCGAGCAGATCGTCAAACAGCTCAACAAAGTGATCGATGTGATCAAGGTCGTCGACATCAACGAGAGCGAGTTCGTCGAGCGCGAGATGGCGTTGATCAAGATCCATACCCGGCAGGAAGATCGCGCCGAAGCGCTTCGCATCACGGACATCTTCCGCGGGAAGGTGGTCGATTCGTCCCAGAACAGCTACACCATCGAGATTACCGGCGATGTGAAGAAGGTGGAAGCCGCCATCAATCTGCTGCAGCCGCTCGGCATTAAAGAGCTTGTGCGGACGGGACGCGTGGCGATTCCGCGCGAACCGGCGCGGACCACCGCGACCCAGCCGAAGCGCATTTTAAAAGAGGAGAAGTGAAGGAGCAGCATGCTGAACATCTATTACGATAAAGACGCCGATTTAAAATGCCTTCGCGGCAAAACCATTGCGATTGTGGGCTACGGTAGCCAGGGCCACGCGCACGCGTTAAATCTCAAAGAAAGCGGCATGGAGGTCATTGTCGGTCTCCGTGAAGGGGCGTCATGGCAGAAGGCCGAGCGCGTGGGGCTCAAGGTCATGCCGGTGGCCGATGCGGTTAAGCGGGCTGATGTCATTATGATTCTGGCGCCCGATGAGGCTCAGGCTGGAATTTATCGAGCCGAAATCGGGTCGAATCTGAAAAAGGGCGCATACCTCGCCTTCGGTCATGGCTTCAATATCCACTTCGGCCAGATCGTGCCGCCGCCGAGCATCAACGTGTTCATGGTGGCGCCCAAAGGGCCCGGACACCTTGTGCGATCAGAATATCTTAAAGGCACCGGCGTGCCGTGTCTGCTCGCCATCCATCAGGATCCTTCGCGCGACACCAAACAAATTGGGCTTGCGTATGCGTCGGCGATCGGAGGCGGCCGGGCCGGCATCATCGAAACGAATTTTCGCGAGGAGACGGAGACCGATCTTTTCGGCGAGCAGGTCGTCCTGTGCGGCGGGCTCACGGCCCTCATCCAAGCGGGTTACGAGACGTTGGTGGAAGCAGGCTATTCCCCCGAGATGGCCTATTTTGAGTGCCTGCACGAGGTGAAGCTGATCGTGGACCTCATCTATCAGGGCGGCATCGCGAACATGCGGTATTCCATCAGCACGACGGCGAAATACGGCGATGTCACTCGCGGACCACGCATCATCACCGATGAGACGAAGAAGGAGATGAAACGGATATTGGATGAGATTCAGAGCGGCCGCTTTGCCAAGGAATGGGTGTTGGAGTGCCAGGCCAACCGGCCTCAATACAATGCCCTGCTCAAGCGCGGCGAAGCCCATCCCATCGAAGAAGTCGGCGCCCGCCTGCGCGGGATGATGCCCTGGCTGAAGAAGGACCAACTGGTCGACAAGACCAAAAACTGAGCAATGGACAGGGCGCGAAGCTGGCCGGTTGCCCGTGAGGGCGTCCCCATCCTTGCTGCGACAACAGCGGCGGGAGTGGCGACAATAGCTCTGGGGTGGTGGGCAATGACGGCCGTGGTGGGGCTCGTGACGCTGTTCACGGCGTGGTTTTTTAGGAATCCTGCCCGCCATATTCCGGAAGGCGACAACCTGATTGTATCGCCGGGCGATGGACGCGTCTTAACGGTGGTGCAAGAACAGGAACCCCGGTATCTGAAAGAGCGGGCCGTCCGGGTGAGCATCTTTCTGAATCCGCTGAACGTGCATATCAATCGGACGCCGTGCGCCGGCAAGGTCTCTGCGATCGGTCACTTTCCAGGAAAGTTCATGGTGGCGAGCCGCGCCGGAGCGACATTGGAGAACGAGCAGACCGCCGTGCTGATTGAGACGGAGGACGGACATCGAGTATTATGTGTGCAAGTGGCGGGGTATGTGGCGCGCCGGATCATCTGCTGGCTCACCGAAGGTGAGCGGGTGGCACGAGGCGAAAGGTATGGGTTGATCCAGTTCGGGTCACGTATGGATCTCTATCTTCCGGTCACGACCCACCTAAAGGTCCGGCCGGGAGATCACGTTTGTGGCGGTGAATCGGTGATCGGAGTTTTCGCGTGAAGCAATCCCTGCGACTGCGCCGGCGTCAGGCAATTTATGTGGTCCCCAATCTGTTCACGACCGGGAACCTGTTCTGCGGCCTGTATGCGATTATCGCAGTCTTCAACGCCGATTTTGTGAAGGCATCGCTTGCGATTCTGGTCGCACTGATCTTCGATATGCTCGATGGGTCGTCGGCGCGGCTGACGAAGACCACGAGCCAGTTCGGCATCGAATACGATTCGCTGGCGGATCTCGTATCATTTGGGGTCGCGCCAGGAGTTCTTGTGTATGCCTGGGCCCTGAAGCTCCACGGGGTCTTGGGTATGGCGGTCGTCTTTGCCTTCGTCGGCTGCGGCGCGTTGCGTCTGGCTCGGTACAATGTACAGGTCAGCACGGGAGACAACCGGTATTTCACGGGACTGCCGATTCCCGCGGCTGCCAGCGTGCTGGCTTCGCTGTTGATCTTCGACCAGCACATACTTCAGGTCGAACGGCATGTGCGGCCGCTGCTGGTGCTGATCGTGACCTTTGTGCTGGCCTTCCTGATGGTCAGCACGATCAAATATACGAAGTTCAAAGGCATGAGGCTTCAGGCGGGAGAGGGGTTTCTGTATCTCGTCTGGGGCGTGCTCGGCATCATGCTGATCGCCGCAATCCCGCAAGTCGCATTGTTCGTCCTGTTCGCGGGCTATGCGGCCTCTGGTGTGGTCGTGTCGCTCGTGACCTTGTTGCGTCGGGCAGTCGCTCCCGGGTCTGCACCGGAACGGCTGCCCGGGGAGCCGAAGGACTAAACTACACGCCGGTTTCGTAGTTGCAGCCTTCCTCCCGATCCCAGGGAAGAAGGCTGTTTGTGTTTCTAAAGGAGACGTTGCCATGAGTCGCATAATCCGGATTTTTGATACCACCCTTCGGGACGGTGAACAATCGCCCGGGGCCGCCATGAACTTGGATGAGAAGCTCATGGTCGCGAAGCAACTGGCGCGTCTTGGCGTTGACATTATCGAAGCAGGTTTTGCCTATAGTTCCCCGGGAGATTTCGAAGCCGTCCGTCGGATCGCGCAGGAAGTGGAAGGCCCCGTCATCTGCAGCCTTGCACGCGCGCGTCCGGAAGATGTCGACCGCGCATGGGAAGCGTTGAAAGGGGCGCCGAAGGTCCGCATTCATACCTTTATCTCCACCTCGGACATTCATCTCAAGCATCAGTTCCGGCTGACGCGTGACCAGGCGCGGGAACGGGCCGTGGAGATGGTCACGCGAGCCCGCGGGTACGTCGAAGACGTCGAATTCTCTCCGATGGATGCCACGCGCTCCGATGCCAAATATCTCTACGAGGTGCTCGAGGCGGTTATTGGGGCGGGCGCGAGCACTGTGAATATTCCCGATACTGTCGGCTATGCGACCCCGCACGAGTTCGGCCGATTGATCCGCGGGATTCGCGAGAACGTGCCGAACATCAAGCAGGCCGTCATCTCCGTCCATTGCCATAATGACCTTGGCGTCGCCGTGGCGAATTCGCTTGCGGCCATTGTCGAAGGCGCGGGCCAGGTGGAATGTACCATCAACGGCATCGGCGAACGGGCGGGGAACGCTTCTCTCGAGGAGCTGGCGATGGGGCTTCGGACGCGCAAGGATTTCTACGGCGCCGATACCCATATTGTGACCGAGGAGATCACGAAGACGAGCCGCCTTGTCAGCAACGTCACCGGCATGGTGGTCCAGCCGAACAAGGCAATTGTGGGCGCCAACGCATTTGCGCACGCCTCCGGTATCCACCAGGATGGCCTGTTGAAGGACAAGACCACCTACGAGATCATGCGGCCGGAATCGATCGGGCTCGGGAAGAGCACGATGGTCATGGGCAAGCTGTCGGGGCGGCATGCCTTCCGGCAGCATCTGGAAGATCGCGGCTACAAGCTCACAGAAGATGAACTCAACAAGGCCTTTGAGCGGTTCAAGCGGCTGGCCGACCAGAAAAAGGAAGTGTATGAAGAGGATATCGAGGTCATCCTGACCGAGGAGCTGCAGACGATTCCGGAAACGTACCGACTCTTGTCGCTTCATGTCGAGAGCGGCACCGGCATGACGCCCAAGGCTGAAATCGAGCTGGATGTTGATGGAAACCGGATGCGACGAGAGGGCAATGGCGACGGGCCGGTTGATGCGGCGTACCGAACCATCGCGGCAATGACGCAGACCAAAAGTACGCTGATCGCCTATGTCGTGAAGGCCATCACCGGCGGAACCGACGCGCAAGGCGAGGTGATGGTGAAGGTCGAGGAAGGACCGAAGACTGTGACCGGACACGGCGCCGATACGGACATCATCGTGGCGTCAGCGAAGGCCTATCTGAACGCGCTCAACAAGCTGGAGCACTGGAAGCGCAAAGGCAACGAAGCGAAGATCAACTACATCTAAAGATTGAAAGGATCATTTATTTTGAACAGTTTCATGACGTTGCCGAGCGTGCCTTCCTTCTGAGAGAGCTGCTCTAGCTCGCCTGCGTCCAGCCAGACGCCGCTACAGTTCCCGCAGCGGTCGATCCTCACACCCCGGTATTCGATTTCGGACAGTGAATTGCCGCACTTGGGGCATTTCATGTAGTGCAACTCTTTGAGGCGCATCTTTTCCTCGACGGCCATTGAGGCCTGCTTGGCCTCGGCTTCCCTCCTCATCCGCTCGATCGCCTGACGGGCAAAATATTCTTCCTCTTTCTCGCTTGGTTTCTGTAACGACATACAACGCCTCCTCACTTCCTCCGATATGCGACATTAAGAGTCAGGCTTGACCCGACGGGAGCGGATGGCCAAATAGACCGAGCGAAGCGCTTGAAACAGAACGTACAGAAATAATCCGATGAAGACGGTGTTCCAGCCCATGTCCTGTGTGTATGAAGGATCATGCAGCACCAAGCCGAGCGCGACATGGCCGCCGAGCCCAATGCTCAAGGCAAAGATGATCCACTCGCGCACCAGAATCGTTTTTCGGGCTTGATCCATCTGACTCTTCTGGGCTCTCCACTTATCAACATTCCATGGCGCAGTCAACAGGGGTCGTTAGGCATGCCTGCTATGGAAATCATTTTCACCTTTAAGGTAGGATGAACGGCAGCGGGGTACGCCCATGCCGGACAAGTCCAAAGATCCAGAACCCGAGAAGCCTAAGAGAAAAGAAATTGAGATGGTTCCCCATCCTGACGATGAGGAAGACATTGAAAGCGATATGTCCGATCTTTTTGACGAAGAATCGGTCAAGCACCAGCATGGTCATGCTGAGCCGGAAGGCGACTAGCCGTTATGCTCAAAGAGATGATCGAAGAGGTGTCCCGGACCAATGAGGCGTTTTACCACGCCTTCGAAAGCCTGGACATCAAGAAAATGGACGAAGTGTGGGCCAAAGAGGATTACGTGACCTGCATCCACCCCGGATGGAACATCCGTTCCGGCTGGCCCGATGTCCGTGACAGTTGGGTCAAGATTTTCAACAATACCTTCTCGATGGAGTTCCGTCTGAGCGACATCATGATTCAGGTTGCGGGCGATGTGGCTTGGGTCTTATGCATGGAAAACATCCGCAACACCGCAGACGGCGAGCCTCAGGAAGCGCAAGTACTGGCGACCAATGTCTACGAACGCCAGCACGGACGCTGGTTCATGGTTCACCATCACGGCTCGCACGTAATGTGATTCTTAGTGGATGTGCAAGGCGTCGCGGAGGTTCTGCGCGATGGCGAGGGCTTCCGAGGCGTCCTTTTCGGTCGGCAGACTGCTGGCCTGACTGCTGGGGATGGCATCGGCGTACGTGAGGGGGATCAGATACCGGTCGAGCGTGTAACAGCCGTCTTCGAAACGTGCCAGTTCATGATCGGCTTCGGCGCACAGCGCCAGCAGTTCCGCGAGATGTTTCACCTGGGGAATGGGGCGGTGACGCTGCGCGAGGAATGCTTTGAGGAATTGTGTGGCGGCGTGGTGCGCATGCAGGCATACCTGGTTCCACACGTGAAGTTGATGCGCCGCTTCGGCCATGACCATATTCTCCGACGCGAACACCGCCCACCTATTTTCTGTGCTCATACGTGACGGCTCCCTTATAGATGATTTCATCGAGGACGAATGCCCGTCGTTCGTCGACCAGACTTTCCATTTCTTCCGGTGTATAGACGAGGACGTCCAACCCAACCTTCGGCCGTACGAGCCGGAAGACTTCTTCGATCCGCTCCAGCAACGGCTTGTCGGTCTGTTTGATCACGACGAGATCGAGATCGCTCCAGGCATGGATCTCTCCCTGTGCTGCCGAACCGAACACAATCAGTTTGTCGGGATGGTATTCTCGGATCAGAATCTCACTGATTCTCGCAAGCTCCTGTTCGAGGCGGCACCCGCGTTGTTCCAGGGCAGAGTCCATCTGTTTTAGGAACGGGAGATGAACGGAAGCGGATGGACAGAGGCCGGCGTCCGGCTGCCCTCGACCTCGACGGCGAGCTCCGTGCCGGCTTTGATAAAATCGCGAAGCGGGAACCCAAAGGCGATGACTCTACCGAGCGACGGAGAGCGTACGGCGCTGGATAACCAACCGACCTCCCGATCTCCGCTGAAGAGTTTTGTCCCTGCAGCCGGGACGTGCTGGCCTTCAATGACGAGCCCGACGAGCCGCCTCCTGACAGCCCCGTAGGTATCCATCCGGGCCACGACTTCCTGCCCCGGATAGCACCCTTTCGTCAGGCTGAACGCTTTGCCTTCCAGATTGGCCTCCGGGGGGACAATGTTCTCATTGAGATCCGGACCGGTCTTGGGGATCCCGGCTTCGACGCGCAAGGTCTCCAGGGCTGCACTGCCAAAGGGCTTAAGGCCGAGCGGCTGGCCCGCCGACCACAAGAGATCCCATGCCTCCGACAAGCCCTCCGAAGGGATGAGAATTTCGATATCCGTTTCGCCGGTCTCCTCCGTCCGAATAAAGAGGGCCTGCCGGCCGCCGATCTCCAAGGTGACGAATGCCAGCGGCTTCAGCGATGACAGGTAGGTCCCGAAAGAGGACCGAATCAACTCAAGCGCCTTCGGGCCGCTGAGCAAGATCAGTCCCCAGGTTTCGGCGCAGTTTTCCATCTTCGCCTTTGTCCCGTACAGCAGGAATTTGCGCAATGCGGAGAAGGTCACATCGCCGATCTCGCCAACATCTTCCAGCATCAAGGCCTCGCCAAGCTGGTACACCCGAAAGTAGGACAGCATCTTGCCCTTGTGGGTGAGAAACGTGGAATAAATGCCTTGCCCCGGTCTGAGCGGGAGGATGTCGTTGCTGATGACGCTCTGCAGCCATTTGACCCGGTCCTCGCCCGTAATCCTGATCTTGCCCCGATGCGAGAGGTCCATGATGCCGGCACCATTTCTGACAGTGTGATGCTCGGCAACGGCGTCGCCATAGTGATCCGGGACATCCCATCCGGCCCGTTCGACAACGGTTGCGCCAAGCTTGAGATGAGTCTCGTAAAGTTTGGAACGCTTCATTTTTTGCCGAGAACTTCCTGGACCAATGCCAGCGTTCTCGAGGAGAATTCGTTTCGTGAGACGATCTTAGCGACACCCATCTGCTGGGCGCGCTTCCAGTTGTCCACTTCTTCATGATTCGCAAAGGCCAGCACCGGAATCGATTTGTAACGGGCGTCGCCTTTCAGGCTTTCAAGCGCCTTGAAGGCGTCCAAGGACTCGTCGTTGAGATTCAGGATGATCAGCGATGGCCGGGTGGTTTCCGCTTTACCCGTGACGTCGTCCTGGGTTCGCGCTTTTTCAAGGGTGTAACCCCGAGGCTTCAGGGCATCCCTGACCTTTGTGTAGAAGAACACGTCGTTGATCGCGACCAGGATGTGTTTGCTATCCACGCTGTCCTGCTTTCCGATCTATTCCTGTTTGAGCTTCTTCTTGACGAGTTCCGCCGCGCGACGGCCGGAAAGCAACATGGCGCCAAAAGCCGGGCCCATACGAGGCGACGCGTCCACCGCCGATACGGACAGGCCGGCGAGAAAACAATTGGGGTAGACTTCGCGCGTATTTTCGACCACCAATTCTTCGGAGCGCTCTACCCACATCGCGCCATTGCCCGGGACGGCTTTGTAGAGGCCCCGCTTGTTCAGGAGGGCGACCACGGCCGCATCATGGCCGGTCGCGTCCACCACAATTTTCGATTCGAGCGCAATCGGGTCCACGTGCACGGCATCATGTCCGGCGTTTTCCACCGGAGACCAGTTCGCGACGACCCCTTCCAGCACGCTTTCCCGGCGCAGAATCAGGTCAATCACCTTCGTGAGATTTAAGACCTTCGCGCCCGCGTCGTACGCGGCGGCGATCAACTTCGCGGTCGCGTGGGGCGGGTCCACGATGAACATGCCTTCGCATTCTTTGATGCGTTTGGAGGGGATGTGCAATTCGTCGAGGATTGTGTCGGCCGGTGCGCAAATCGTGGCCTTGTTCATCAAGTACCCGCCGGACCAGAATCCCCCGCCGAGAAAAAGGGCCTGCTCGATCAGGAGCGTCTTGAAACCCGCCGCGGCCAAGTCGTGCGCACAGAGCAGTCCAGACGGGCCGCCGCCGACGATGATGACGTCGCTTTCGATGAGCCGATCGAATTCCTGGAAATATTCCCGCGCGATCTGCCGCGTGATGTCTCGCTCCCTCAGGGGAGCCGTCCATTTGTTTGCCATAACTGCCTCTATGTCAGCGGAGGGTTGCCTACTGATAGATTTCCAACCCTGCCTTCTTGAACTCTTCGGATTTCTCCTTCATGCCGACCTCAATGGCCGCCTGTTCATCGAGCGCTTTTTCTTCGGCATACTTTCGCACATCCTCGGTGATCTTCATCGAGCAGAAATGCGGGCCGCACATCGAGCAGAAGTGCGATGTCTTCGCCGCGTCCTGGGGAAGCGTCTCATCGTGGAAGTCTTTGGCCGTCTCGGGGTCTAGGGAAAGATTGAACTGGTCGGCCCAGCGAAATTCAAAGCGCGCTTTCGAGAGGGCGTTGTCGCGGGCCTGCGCGCCCGGATGGCCCTTGGCGAGATCTGCCGCATGCGCGGCGATCTTGTAGGTGATCACGCCCACCTTGACGTCCTGCTTGTTCGGCAATCCGAGGTGCTCTTTCGGCGTCACGTAGCACAGCATGGCGCATCCGAACCAACCGATCATCGCGGCGCCGATGCCGGACGTGATGTGATCGTAGCCGGGCGCGATGTCGGTCGTCAGCGGTCCTAACGTATAAAACGGCGCTTCGTCGCATTCCTTGAGCTGCTTCTCCATGTTGACCTGGATCATGTGCATCGGCACATGGCCTGGGCCTTCGATCATCACCTGCACGTCATGCGTCCACGCGATCCTTGTCAATTCGCCGAGGGTCTCCAATTCGCCGAACTGCGCCTCGTCGTTGGCATCGGCAATCGAACCAGGCCGGAGGCCGTCCCCGAGACTGAACGAGACGTCGTATGCCTTCATGATCTCGCAGATTTCTTCGAAGTGGGTGTAGCAGAAATTCTCCTGGTGGTGGGCCAGGCACCACTTGGCATGGATGGAGCCGCCGCGCGAGACGATGCCGGTGACACGGTCGGCGGTAAGCGGCACGTACCGGAGCTGTACGCCGGCATGGATCGTGAAATAGTCCACACCCTGCTCTGCTTGCTCGATCAGCGTGTCGCGATAGAGTTCCCAGGTGAGATCTTCCGCTTTGCCGCCGACTTTTTCGAGCGCCTGGTAGATCGGCACGGTGCCAATGGGGACGGGGGAATTGCGGATGATCCATTCGCGCGTTTCATGAATGTTTTTGCCGGTAGAGAGATCCATGACGGTGTCGGCGCCCCACCGGGTCGACCAAATCATTTTCTCGACCTCTTCCTCGATTGACGAAGCGACGGCCGAGTTGCCGATGTTGGCGTTGATCTTCACCAGGAAGTTTCGGCCGATGATCATCGGCTCGGTTTCGGGATGATTGATGTTGGCCGGAATAATCGCCCGGCCGCGCGCAACTTCGTCGCGGACGAATTCGGGGGTAATCTCGCTCGGGATGGCCGCTCCCCAGGCGTTGCCGGCGTGCTGGCTGTGCAAGCGCCCAGAGACAAGGGCGTTCCCGTTTCCGCCGCCATACCCATTTCCGTTGCCGTTGGTATGGAGCTCTCGCCGGATATTTTCCCGGATCGCGATGAATTCCATTTCCGGGGTGATGAGGCCCTTGCGGGCATAATGCATTTGGGAAACATTACAGCCCGGCTTGGCTCGGAGCGGCTTTCGAATATGCGCGAAACGGAGACCGTCAAGTTTAGGGTCTGTGGCGCGGGCCTGCCCGTACTTCGATGAGACGCCGGCGAGCTGCTGGACGTCGCCGCGGCCTAGGATCCACTCCTGTCTGACCGGCGACAGGCCGTGTCGAATCTCGATTGTGGCCTGAGGATCCGTATAGGGTCCCGACGTGTCATAGACCAGAAAGGGTGTATTGTCCTCGGCCATACCCATCGTTTTTGTCGGAGAAAGACTGATCTCCCGCATCGGCACCCGAACACCCGGCCGCGTACCCTCGACATGGATCTTTTTGGAGGCGGGGAGTGGAGCAGTGGTGATCGGCGTCGTACTCATGGTCAACGTCCTTTCTTCATCTTCAGATTTCCGCAACAAAAAACCGCACTAACCCAGGAAAAGGGAACGTGCGGCTCATCAGAGTTCCATCGCTTCCCTTCGCTGGTATTATCCAGATCAGGTTCAGAGGGTACGCGGCCTTCGCCGCGCTCTCAGCCGTCAAGGCTCCCCTAGCTATTAGATCACGTACTGTACACTGCGGATTTTCGGACTGTCAACCAGCCCTAAACCCAGGTTTTCTGGTGCTTTTGGCGCATATGAGTCCTTGGCCTCATTGACAAAGGCCATACTCGTCCTTAGTATTCTAGAATACTTTCCACTACTTGCTTTGAGAGAACCCGGGAAAAGCTATGGCGGGATCGATTTCAGTCCTTAATCAACCGACCAGTCTACCGGTCTACCGCGATCTTTCTCTCGAGGAATTGGCGGAACGGACCGAAGCGGCCAAGCAAGCGCTCGGCGATCGCGTCCTGATTCTCGGGCATAACTATCAACGCGATGAAGTAATTCGACACGCGGACATCGAAGGCGATTCGCTGAAGCTGTCTCAAATCGCTTCGGAGCGATCCGGTCATGATTATATTGTGTTCTGTGGTGTTCACTTCATGGCGGAAACGGCCGACGTTCTCAGCAAGTCCGGGCAGACGGTCATCCTGCCGGACATGGCGGCCGGTTGCTCCATGGCTGATATGGCGCAGATTGAGCAGGTGGACGAAGCCTGGGAGCAGCTCGCTGGGATCCTGCCGGTTGAGCAGACCGTCACGCCGGTCGTCTATGTGAATTCAGCCGCAGTCTTGAAAGCATTCTGCGGCGAGCACGGCGGCATCACCTGCACCTCGTCAAACGCTCAGCGCGTCATCGAATGGTCTTGGAAACGTCGCGAGAAGATCCTCTTTTTTCCAGATGAGCATTTGGGACGTAATACGGCCAACAAGATGGGGGTTCCCCGCGAAGAAATGCTTGTATGGGACCCCTTCCTGCCGAACGGCGGCCATACTCCCGAGGCCATCAAGAAGGCACGATTGCTGCTGTGGAAGGGCTTCTGCAGCGTCCACCAGATGTTCCAACCGGCGCACGTACGGTATTTCAAAGAAAAACATCCGGGGATCAAGATCATCGTACACCCTGAGTGCCATGAAGATGTGGTCAATCTTGCTGATATGTCCGGGTCGACAGAACTGATTATCCGGACTGTCTCTGCGGCGGCTCCCGGCACCGTCTGGGGTGTCGGGACGGAACTTAATCTCGTCAACCGTCTCAAACGGCGGCAACCGGAGAAGCAGGTCTATTTCCTGTCGCCGACCGTTTGCCAGTGCTCGACGATGTATCGAATCGACGCTCCGCATCTCTGCTGGGCGATGGAAAATCTTGCCGATGGCCGGGTCGTGAACCAGATCTCGGTTCCTGAGGATGAAAAGCGTTGGGCACGGATTGCATTGGAGAGAATGCTCGACGTCTCTTAGCAGGTCGTTCCTGCCAGCATCGAAGTCAGGTCAGGTCCTCTTCAGTAGCTTCTCAATCTCGTTCTGAAACGTGCGGTAGGGAAGGGCGCCTGGAATTGTGAAGGCGTCGGTAAACCTTTTACCGTCGGTGCGGGCGATGAGAAATCCCGGCGTGCCCCTGAAAAGCCGCATCGCCACGTCTCGATCTTCCAGGATTGACTGAATGTGCTTCTGCGTGTCCATGCATGCGGCGAAGGCATTGATATTCAGGCCGCATTCTTTGGCCGCCTTCATAATCACCGACGTTCCGAGCCGGGAGGCGCTATTAAAAAGTCGGTCATGCATATCCCAGTACCGGTCCTGTGCTCCGGCGCATCGTGCGGCATGCGCTGCGACGAGACCGACGCCTCCCTCATCCCGTGGATAGTCCCGATAGGCAAAGCGGACCTTCCCGGTCTCGAAGTACTGTGATTTTAACAGCGGAAGTGTGTCGCGAAAGAACTTGCCGCAATACCCGCACGTGAAATCGGAAAATTCGACAAGGACAATCGGGGCTTTTTCATTGCCCAACGTTGGTGTGGTGGACGGAAGAATATCGGCTAAATTTCCGGATGACATGCGAATACCGTATCACAAATCAGTTCCGAGTAACCATGAAACTGCATCCGGTGTACGTTCTATCATATTGATTCCATTGGTGACGGATGTTACGATGGATTTCTGCTGTTATCCTTGAGCCCTTCAGCCTTTCTGATTCGGCGACAGCAAATGGGAAGCAGTCAGTGATGGACTATAAAGCGACGCTCAATCTCCCGCAGACGGACTTTCCGATGAAGGCAAACCTCCCGGAACGCGAACCGGTGATGCTTGCCAAATGGGAGCAGGAGCGGCTTTACGAGCAGATTCAAAAAGCCGAGCACCCCAAGGGCCGTTACGTCCTGCACGACGGCCCGCCGTATGCCAATGGTCGAATCCACATCGGTCATGCGCTCAATAAGATCCTCAAGGACATCATCGTGAAATCGAAGACGATGGAAGGCTATCACGCGCCGTACGTACCGGGGTGGGATTGCCACGGCCTTCCCATCGAGCACCAAGTGTTGAAGGAATTGGGCGAGAAAAAGAAAACGCTCGGCAAATTGGAAATACGGAAACTCTGCCGAGACTATGCGGACAAATTCTTCAAGATCCAGCGCGATGAGTTTAAGCGACTGGGAGTGCTCGGGGATTGGGAGCATCCGTATCTCACGATGACCCACGATTATGAGGCGACCATCCTCCGTGAGTTCGGCAAATTCGTGAAAGCTGGCGGCGTGTACAAGGGCAAGAAGCCCGTGCTGTGGTGCCCGGTGGACGAAACCGCGCTGGCCGAGGCTGAGGTCGAGTATGAGGACCACACCTCACCCTCGATTTATGTGAAGTTTGCGTTGGAAGGGTCGCCCAAGGAACTGGCCAAGCAAGGCATTGTCGTTCCCCCTGACGTCCAGCAGATCTCCATCGTCATCTGGACCACAACGCCATGGACGCTTCCCGCAAACCAGGCCATCGCCGTTCACCCCGATTTCGATTATGTGTTTGTGAAGGTCGGAGATGAAGCTTTCGTGATCGCCGAACAATTGGTCGAAGCGGTCGCGAAGGCGTGCGGCTTTTCTTCCGGTACGATCCTTCATCGTGCCAAAGGAACCGACCTCCATCAATTGCTATGCCGGAGACCGCTGTCGAAGGGCCTTTCGCCGGTATTGCTTGCGGATTTCGTGACGTTGGACCAAGGCACTGGCTGTGTTCACATTGCACCCGGTCATGGGCAGGAAGACTATGAGCTCTCCTTGCGGAACTCGTCTCTAAAAGTCCTTGCGCCTGTCGACAATCGAGGCCGTTTTACTGAAGAAGTCCCGGAGTTTCAGAGCCTCAAGGTTTTTGAGGCGAATCCAAAGATTACGGAAAACTTAAAAGAACGCGGATTGTTGCTCGGAGAGACGAAGCTCACCCATTCCTATCCCCACTGCTGGCGTTGCAAGAATCCAGTGATCTTCCGCGCGACAGATCAGTGGTTCGTTTCAATGGAGAAGAACGGTCTGCGAACGAAAGCGCTGAAGGAAATCGAGCGGGTCAAATGGATTCCGTCCTGGGGACGCGATCGGATTCACGGCATGATCGAGAACCGTCCTGACTGGTGTCTGTCGCGGCAGCGCGTGTGGGGCGTTCCGATTCCAGGCTTCTCTTGCCAGAAATGCCACTTTATTCTGGTGAGTCCGGAGATCGTCGAACATATCACGAAGTTGGTGGAGCAACATGGCACCGATGTGTGGTTCGAAAAAGACGTTGCCGCGCTTCTGCCGGCCGGCACAGTCTGTCCCCAATGTCACAGTACAGCCTTCGAAAAGGAGCATGACATTCTCGACGTCTGGTTCGAATCGGGAGTGAGCTATGCCGGCGTTCTTAAGCCAAGACAATGGTGGCCGGCGGCCCTCTACTTGGAAGGTTCGGACCAGCATCGCGGCTGGTTCCATAGCGCGCTGCTGGCGGGTGTCACGACGGACGGCCGCGCCCCGTACGATTCCGTTTTGACGCACGGCTTCGTGGTGGATGGCGAAGGCAAGAAGATGTCTAAGTCCGCCGGCAACGTCGTCGCGCCCCAGGAGGTAATGAAACAGTACGGTGCAGATATTTTGCGTCTTTGGGTGTCTGCGCAGGACTATACGGAGGACCTTCGGCTCTCACCAACGATTCTTACGCGTTTAAGTGATGCCTATAGGAAAATTCGAAATACCACCAGATTTCTTCTCGGTAACCTCGACGATTACGAACCCGCCAACGATGCACCGTCCGATGATCAACTTTCGGAAATCGATCACTGGGCGCTAATGAGGCTCCATCGCCTCATAGAATGCGTTGGGCATAATTATGAGAAGTTTGATTTCCGCCAGATCTTCCATGAACTTGACTACTTCTGCTCTGTTGACATGAGTGCCATCTATCTCGACGTGCTCAAAGACCGCCTCTATACCTTCCGCAAGGACTCTCCCGCGCGGCGCGCGTCGCAGCGCGTGCTGCATGAAATCCTGCTGTCGCTCACGAAGCTGATGGCTCCGATCTTGACCTTTACCGCCGAAGAAATCTGGCAGAGTATTCCAGACAATCAGCGCGGTGCATCAAGCGTCCACCTGACACAATTTCCCCAAGGGGACTCTCGTTATCGCGATGAGAAACTGGTAGAACGATGGGAAAAACTGCTCGATGTTCGTTCAAAAGTGCAAGCAGAATTAGAGGAGAAGCGTCGAGAAAAACTGATCGGAGCGCCGCTTGAAGCGAAAGTTTTGATTGATGCTAATCCAGAGAAGTACGAAATGCTATCGAATTGCAATGACTTGCCTGGACTCTTTATTGTTTCTCAAGTTGAATTGAAAGAAGTGCATCATTTGCCTGAGCGCCCGGACTTTGAAGTGAAAGTAGTTAAAGCAGAAGGCAAGAAGTGCGCACGCTGCTGGCGTTACCAGAACACTGTTGGCGAGAATAAGATGCATCCTGATCTCTGCGACCGTTGCGTGGAGGCGGTGATCTAGCATGGTGACTCCATCGCCTGAGGGTCGGAAGGGGGCATGGCAAGCTTCTCTATTGGCGGCGATGGCGGCAATCGTCTTTTCGGTCGTCACGTTCGACCAATGGACCAAGTGGCTGGTCCGCAATGAAATGCGGCTGCACGAATCCATCCCGGTCATTCCCGATGTCTTTCATCTCACGTACATTCGCAATTCCGGCGCGGCGTTCGGCATCATGGCGGGCAGCCAGGCGGGCTTCCGGATGATCTTCTTCGGACTGACGTCGGTTATTGCGCTCGTGCTCCTTGGCACGATTTATTCGCGTCTGTCTTCCGATGACCGGTTGGGACAAGCCAGCGTCGCAGCCATCTTCGGCGGCGCGATCGGTAATCTCATCGACCGCGTTCAGTTCGGCGAGGTGATAGATTTTCTCGACTTCTCTCTCTTCGGGTATCACTGGCCCGCGTTCAACGTCGCCGATTCCGCCATCACCGTCGGCGTCGGATTGCTGATCCTGCACTTCTTCAAGCAAAACGCCGGGGTGCCGGCGCAGACCCACGTTTCCTGACACACGTGTGAATCAAAACCTCACGATTTCCGCCGGCGAAACTCCCAAGCGACTGGACCTCTTCCTCAGCAACCATACCGCCGACCTGTCCCGTGCCGCCGTTCAGCGCTTGATCGAAAAGGGCGCCGTCACGGTGAATGGGAAACCCGCCAAAGCCTCGCTCAAAATCAGACCGGGAGACGAAATCGCCTGGGATGTGCCGAAGGCCGCTCCTCTTGAAATCGCCGGCGAAGCGATCCCTCTGGAAGTCCTGTTCGAGGACGAGGCGCTGTTAGTTTTGAACAAGCCGGCAGGGATTGTCGTCCATCCGGCGCCGGGGCACTGGAGCGGCACACTCGTCAATGCGCTCCTGCACCATTTGCAGCGTCCGGGAGCGGAGTGGCCGAATCTTTCCGGCATTGGCGGTCGGGAGCGACCGGGGTTGGTGCATCGTCTCGACAAAGGCACGAGCGGCGTCATGGTGATCGCCAAGACCGACGCGGCGCACCAGGGCCTTTCCAAGCAGTTCAAGGACCACAGTATCCACCGGGTTTACCAGGCCCTTGTTCTTGGTTCGATAAAGGGCAAGACGGGACGTGTGGATTTGGCCATCGGACGCGACACGAAGGACCGAAAAAAGATCTCCGTCCGCACGACGTCCCCGCGACAAGCCGTCACCGAGTTTGTGGTGGTGGAGCGTTTCGGGAAGGCGGCGACTCTCGTGGAAGTCCGTCCTCAAACGGGCCGCACACACCAGATACGGGTCCACCTCGCGTCGCTTGGCCACCCCCTGCTCGGGGACGATGCCTATGGAGGCCGTAAGGTGTGCCTGGTGAATGAGGGGTCGATTGACCGACCGATGCTCCATGCCTGCACGCTGGGCTTCAAACACCCCACAACCGGCTCACACCTCGAATATTCGGTGCCGCCGCCTCAGGACATGGAAAACGTTTTGCAGACGCTGAGAATGTTGTGAATCGTTAGCCCGTTCGAACCGGGGCCGCTGAGACACCGTTCACGAGGCGCACTTCGCGCTGCGGAAAGGGGATCTCGATGCTCCGCGCGCGCAACCGTTCCACGAGCGCCTGGTAGACCTCCGCCTGAGCGGAACCGTAATCGCCGACCTTCACCCAGGGTTGGACCGAAATCGTGATGGCGGAATCAGCCAACATAGAGATGCCGATCGCCGGGGCGGGGTCCTTGAGAACCCGAGGGTTCTTGGCAACCACATCCTGAGCGATCGCAAGCGCCTCCGAGATGTTGGAACCATAGCCGATACCGACGGTCAGTGTGAGCTGGCGCGTCGTGCCGTAGTTGTGCAGGATTTCTCCGACGATTTTCCGGTTGGGAATCACGACCCGCGACCGGTCCGCGTGGACCAGTTTTGTCGAGAAGATGTCGATCGTCTCCACCTGCCCGTAGACCCCGGCGATTTCGATATACTCGCCCACGCGGTACGGTTTCGTGAAAATGATCGAGAGCCCGGCCATGACGTTGCTGAGCACGCCTTGTAGCGCGATGCCGATACCCACGCCGGCGATGCCGATGCCCGCGATGAGCGGCGCGACTTTCACTCCGAAGGTGTCGAGCGCCACGACAAGCGTGAACGCGATCACGAGCACCTTGATGAAACGCACCAGTAGCGTCCGGATCGGAGGTTCCATGTCCTGGCGCTGGAGTCCTTTCTGAACCAGGTTTCCGACCCACCGCGCTAACAGGAGGCCGACACCGAGAATGACGATCGCACCGAGGACCTGCAATCCATACTTGATCAGGAGATCAACGGGGATATTCTTCAGCGACATGGCGCTCCTCCTATTGTCCGAATAAGCCTTTCAGCAGATCTTTGCCCTTCTTGCCTTCGGGAGATGTGCCCTTGCCTTTTAAGATCTCTCCCAATTGTTCTTTCGCTTTCTCTGTCACCTGCTCCTGGACCTTGGCGCCGATGGCTTTGCTGTCGAGTCCGTAGGATGGAGCAGCCGTAGTGCCGGTGATGACCATCGGCACGGTCATGCGGCCTCCCGTCATGGCAAGTTTGGCGGTGGGTGAGGAGCCAAAGATGCTCTTGCTCAGCGCCTCCGATAAAAGGAGATTCGCTCTGAGGTTGAGCGTCTTATCGAATCCGATCGTCCCGTTCGCGCTGGTCTGAAAATCATGGCTGTCCATCAAGAGGCGCTCGACCCTGATGATGCCGCGTTTAATCGCGATGTTCATCTCCATGGTCGAAAAGACCGTGGCATTGGCCAGGTCCTGCTTGATACCCACCGCGTTCAGAAGGGCCGCAGCTTCTCTTAGGAGATTGACGCCCTCGATCTTGCCGTCCTTCACGACCGCGTGGCCGGGTCCTTCCAAGGCGTTGGTCAGTTCCGGCATTGAGAAGCCGGCGCCTCGCAAGTCGAGGTCCACCGCGGCCGTCCCGGTGACGGACACTTTATCTGTTCCCACTGCTTCCAGCACGGGTCCGAGCTGGACTCCCTGGACCGCGACCTTTCCTTGGAACGGCGGTGCGGGGGTGCCTGTCGTGAGTCCTCCTTGTGCCGTGACTTGCCCGCCGAAGAGGTTGAAGGAGAGGTTCGGGAGCTTCGTCTGAGGACCTTTCACTTCCGCCGAGACTTTGAGGTCCTTGGCCTCGACAGGCTTCTTCAGAGGCAGTGCCACAGGGAGGTCGGCAGTGTTGATCGTTGGAGAGGTGATGGACAACTTGAGGTCACCGTCGATGTCGCTCCCCTTCACGGTCAGAGCAATTTTGCCCAGCATGATGAGCAGATCAATCGTCTCAATGTCCAGGGTCTCTTTGAGCGGACCGGCCGTGCCGTCAACCTTGATCGGGAGGTTCTGAGGCTGCAAGGTGGTGGCCATGTGGATGGACGGGGTCCGATTCAGACCGATGTCCTTGAGCAAAAGATCCAGGTTCTGGAGCACGGATTCCGAGGGTTTTGTCGCCAACTCATCGCGGTATGTCAGTTTGCCGCCGGTGATGGCGATCCGGTCCACCGCGAACAAGGTGAGAATGTGCAGAGGGCCTTGCGCTGGTGAAGGCTTCTCCGCTTGTTGTTCGGGCTTTGCGGCGACCTTTGGGCCCAATGTGGACGTATTCGTCACGCCCCTCGAATTTTTGATCATCGTGATGATCGGGTCGCGGAGGGTCATCCCTGACACCTCGATGCGCCTGTTGAGCAGGGGTCTGAGCTTGACGCCGACATCCAGCGCACTCAGCGACGCGAATGGGCCCGCTCCGAAGGCCGGATCCTCCATGACCGTCAGCCCTGATAGCCGCACGCCAATGCTCGGAAAAATGGTGAGTCGGATATCTTTCAGAACCACCTTGCGATTCAGCGATTCCTCGATGATCGGAAGATACCGTGCTTGGTAGTGATTGAGGTTCACCAGGAACGGCAAGAGAATGACGATGACGATCAGGGCGGCGAAGACGACGCCAACAACCAGCATGACCTTCTTCATGACGGTACCTCCGGACGGATACGGTGTTACGCGGCCTTGATCTCCGACGTGCAATGTGCGCACCGGGTGGCCTTGATCGGGATGCTCGAATAACAATAGGGGCAGTCCTTGGCAGCCGGCGCAGGGGCGGACGCGGCAGGACGCTTCATCCGATTGACCTGTCGGACGAGGAGGAAGACGACGAAGGCCACAATGACGAAATCCAGGATCGTTTGAAGGAAGACGCCATAGTTGATGGTGGGCGTACCGGCGGCTTTCGCCGCGGCTAAGGACGGTTGCGGCTGACCCGAGAGGGTGATGAACAAGCTGGCGAAATCCACTTTCCCCATCAATAAGCCGATCGGCGGCATCAAGATATCGCTCACCATCGACGTGACGATTTTCCCAAAGGCCGCGCCAATGATCACCCCAATCGCCATGTCGAGCACATTGCCCTTCATGGCAAATTCTTTAAATTCGTTCAGCATAATCGACTCTCCTTTCCGTCTCCTTTCCCGATAAGGTATACGCGACTCACTCTACATACAAGGCCACACGGGCGTCGGCCTGAAGCCGGACTGAGGGGAAGTCAGTCGGGCAGGTCGGCGGCTTTGCAGAAGGCGCTTTGCAGTCATCGGCCGTCAGCAACATGCTCGTATCGTTGTACGAGTCCCCGGCCGCGACGGTCCGGAAATTGAGACCCTTGAGCGCCAGGACCGCGGCTCGCTTCTGATCCGGCTGACGGAGATGATAGTGAATGACTCGGCCCTTCTCGTCCATCTCCAAGGTATTGCAGAAGATCGTGGGATAATCGAGTTGCCTCATCATCGGGGCGGCGAACTGCGCAAAGGTGTCCGACAGGATAATAACCTGGCATCGCGCGCGCAGCCATGAGAGAAATTCTTTGGCGCCGGCAAGCGGTGCCATGGTGGCGATCACCGCCTGGATGTCTTTCAATGTGACCTTGTGCTCATCGAGGATTTTCAACCGCCGCTTCATCAGAAGGTCATAGTTCGGTTCTTCGCGAGTCGTGACGCGAAGCTCGGCGATCTTGGTCTTTTCGGCGACGCCGATCCAGATTTCCGGAATGAGGACGCCTTCAAGATCGAGGCATGCAATGGCGGGTTGAATGGACATGGCCGCTGAGAATAGCGGCAAACCGTCGGTGGGTCAAGCCGTCATACCGCTGGTGGTGCTTTGAGCAGCAGCCGATAGCGCTGGCGTGATTCCAGTTTCAACTGGTCCTGCGCGAACCGCAGATAATCCTCATCGAGCCGCTTGAGACTCGCCACGCGGTGGAAGATCAGCACGATTCCGATGATGTCGCCTTGCGGATTTTTGACGGGGGACGCGATGCCATCGAGAGGCTTTTCGGTCCCATCCTTCGCGATCAAGAGCGCCGGATCGGCGATTCGCACGCTTCCCGTTCCCTTCAAAATTTTCGCCACAAGGTTTTCGGCGGTTTGTCGAGTGCCTTCATGGATGACCGTGAAAATGCTGCTCAACGATTTCCCTTTGGCATCTTCATGCCTCCAGCCGGTGAGGGATTCGGCGAGCGGATTCATATAGGCCACAGCCCCGGCGGCGTCCGTCACGATGGTCGCTTCTCCCAAATGCTTCAGAGCCATGGTCAGCCATTCTTCACGCTCTTTGGCATGCGCCCATTCACGCCGAAGGTGCCCGACCATCCATACGAGAGACACCAGCATGACGAACCCGAGGAGAAGGCCAAGGCTTGCGAGTTGTTCGCGGATGCCGGCGATCTGTTCAAGGATATCCCGGCGGTCGGTCCGGACCAACACCGCGAGGTCGGGGCCGGTGAAATCGCCACGGCCCTGCGTGCGGGCGTACCCGGTCACGACCGGCACGGCTTGCTCCAGTCCCATTTCTTCGACGTGACCGGGTCGGTCTGTCGTACGGAGCAAGGTCACGGACGGCAGCGCAAATTGCTGGAGGTTTGCCGTCCCGGCAGGGTGGGTGGAGTCAACGAGCACCTCTCCTTTCCGGTCGATGATTTGATACCTCAGTGGCAGGGAGGGGTGTGGGGACGTTCCCACAATGCGACGGGTCTGTTCAAAAATGTCCGCCGTCGAGATTCTCAGCCGCGACGCCACCATCCCCCGGAACTCTCCTCTGGCGTTCGTGACGGGAAGGGTCAGCACCGCTTTGAGGCGGTCGTCGGCGTCCCGTGACACCTCCCGCACCTGCGCCCTGCCGTGCTTCCGTGTTGTTTGAAACCACGGCGTCAGTCCTCGATCGCGGCCGATCTCAGCTGGATCGGTGCTGGCCGCGATCCGCCCGCTCTCATCCATCACGGCAACCCAGAGGAGCGCAGGCGACGCGGCACGAAGCGTTTCAAGCGACGCGCCGGTGGCAGACGGACCGTGGAGGTCGAAGGCTTGGGCGATGCGGTACAGGTCGTCGTGGCCTTTGAGTACGACAGCGTCCACGGCACCGGCCATTTGCAAGGCGGTGTGGGCAAGCGCTTCTCCACTGTCTGTCACCAAGCGTTGCTCAAAGTGTCTGATCACATGATTGCCGGCGGTCAGAAGACACAGCAACGACAGCGAAATGATCATGATGACCAAGAGCTGAGCATGACGACAGAGCAGATTCTTCATGGTCCTCGACGGAATGGCTAGGAGAAATTATCAGCTCGTTTCCACGTGAGGGCAATGGGTGGCTACTCCTGAGGAGTTACGTAGTACTTCCTGAGAACTGTCCTCTGGCAGCTGGTGAGTCATTCCGGATAGAATCCGCGCACCGCCGCACACGGGCGGGACGACGGAAAGAGAGGACAAGTGCAAGAGTGGGTCGGTATCTGGTTTCAGTGGGTCAATGACTGGGGATATCCCGGCATTATCTTCCTGATGGCCCTGGAGAGTTCGGTGTTTCCCATTCCCAGCGAGATCGTGATTCCTCCGGCCGCTTACTGGGCATCTCAAGGCCGGTACAGTTTGTGGGGCGTTATTCTGGCGGGGACTTTCGGCAGCTATCTCGGAGCGGCTGCGACGTATTGGGCTGCCCGATGGCTGGGCCGGCCGCTCCTGCTTCGTTATGGGAAGTACGTCCTCTGTCCGGAGGAGAAAGTGACGCGTGCTGAACGCTGGCTGGCTCGCTATGAGGCGGGGGGAGTCTTCTTTGCCCGCTTGGTCCCTGTGGTCCGGCATTTGATCGGCATCCCTACCGGTCTTGTGAGAATGCCGTTTGGCATGTATAGCGTGATGACCATCACCGGGGCCGCTCTCTGGTGCGCGGTGCTGGCCTGGTTCGGCGACAATCTTCTCGGTGACCGGCCGGAATTAGTGCAGGATCCTGCCCTCATGTTGCAAATCCTGCAAGAGCGCTCCTACGTGGTGGGAGCTTTCGCCGCGGTCATCGGCTTGCTGTACGTGCTGGTCATGCGCCTGACCGCCGAGCCGAAGTCGCTCTCGCAGTGACTCGACACCGCACGCTGGCCTTCAACAAACCTTACGGCGTGCTGTCTTGTTTCACAGACGCGGAAGGCAGGCCGACGTTGGCCGACTTCATTCGCGTTCCCGATGTCTATGGCGCCGGCCGACTGGACTATGACAGTGAAGGCCTGCTGCTATTGACCTCCGACGGCGAGTTGGCGCACCGGATTACCGACCCTCGGCATAAATTTTTAAAAGTCTATGCGGCACAGGTGGAACACGTTCCGAAGGAAGAATCGCTGGCCCGTCTCCGGGCGGGCATTCTGATGCAAGGCCGCCGCACGCTGCCCGCCGAGGTGGAGCTGCTGAAGGGTCTGAACTTTCCAGACCGGCCGGTGCCGATCCGTTACCGGAAATCTGTGCCGACCATCTGGCTTCGCGTCGGTGTTCGCGAAGGACAGAACCGGCAGGTCCGACGCATGACGGCAGCCATCGGCCATCCGACCCTTCGCCTCATTCGTCTGGCCATCGGCCCGGTCGCCCTCGGGGACCTGCAACCTGGGCAGTGGCGCGATCTCACGCCATCGGAGTTGGCGGCGTTGGGGAGAATGGGTTGATTGCGTTCCTCGCGTCCTTCTGGGTAGAATTACAGAGACAGCATCGACAAAGAGGGCAGGCGTGACGCGAAACAGATTGATCGAACGGACGATGGGCGTGGTGTTGGCCGTGCTGCTAAGTGGGACTATTGACGCGCTACCTTCCTTCGCGGAGTCCTCAGATGATTCAACGGATGCGGAGCCGAAAGGATTCTTTACCAGGATCGAACTGGCGCATGGCTATAAAACGGCCAAAGACGTCTTTCAAACCGATCGCTACAAACCGGACCGGCCCAGCACCGTCTTCACGCCCGATGTAGACGCCATCTACGTTGTCTTCGAAATCTTGCCGAGAGAAAACCCCGCGCACATTCTCGGCCAATTGTTTCTGGAAAAAGGGGACGGACGGCCAAATGACACATTGCTGTACGAGGAAGGCGTCTATCTTCAGACGTCGCAGGACAGCGGGTTTCTGGAACTGCCGCGTCCCACGGACGGCTGGGTTCCCGGAAATTATAAGATCAGAATCCACATCGGGGAAAGGGTGACCCAGGCAAGCCAACTCGGGACGTTGCGTTTCAAGGTCGTCCCGAGCAAATAGTCTGGGATCGGGACGAGCGGACATCAAAGGATTACAGCAAGCTTTTGATCTCGTCTGCAATCTCTTCAATCGTTCGATTGTCAGTAGGAAGGATGTGATCGCAGGCTGCCTTGTAGAGGGGCAGGCGCTCGTCGAGTACTTCAGATACCTCTTCGACGTAGGATTTCTTGCCGGTGAGCGACGGCCGGTCTGTCGCAGCCTTGATTCGTTCCATGATCGTCGGAATATCAGCCGTCAACCAGAAGACCCGGCCGCGCAGCCGCAATGCTTCGACGTTTTCTTTGCGAAGGACGACGCCGCCGCCGGTGTCAATGATGGTCCGGTCCTTTGACGAGAGCCGCTGGCAAATCTGTGATTCGACGTTCCGGAAATAGTCCCACCCTTTCTGTCGAATGATTTCAGGCACGGGCATCCCGGCCTTTTTGACGATCTCTGCGTCGGTGGACACCAGAGGCCATTTCGTCCTCTCGGCCAACAGTTTCGCGATGGTGCTCTTTCCGGTGCCTCGATATCCGATGAGAACGATGTTCACTGGTACTTCCTTTCCAGGATGGATCGCATGACGGTCGCCGGCGCGGGCTTCTGCGTCCACAGTTCGAATTGTGCGATGGCCTGGTGCAGAAACATCTCGATGCCCCTGATCGTGCGGCAGCCCATCTCTCGCGCTTCCTTGAGCAGTTGAGTTTCGAGCGGATTGTACACGATGTCCATCACGGTTAAATGCGGCTGCCAGAAGGGTCGCGGAACGCACGTCTCTCCGACCTTTGGGCTCATGCCGACCGGCGTGCAATGGATGAGGACTTGCGATGCCGGAATGTTCCGGCGCAGCGTGTCATCGTTGAGCGGCGAGCCAGTGACCGCCGCGCCCATCTTCTCTTTAAGGTCGCGGACAAGGGCATTGCGCTCCTGGTCTACGATGGCCAGGACCGTTAATGAGGAGATTTTGCCTTCCATGCAGAGCGCAAAGGCAATGGCGCGAGCGGCGCCTCCAGATCCCAGGAGCAGGACGCGCGCGCCCTCGGGCAGGCCCGCGGCAGACCTGAGAGCCGCAAGCGCGCCGGACGCGTCGGTGTTGTATCCGGTCAGGATGCCGCCGTCCGATACGATCGTGTTCACGGCGCCGATATTCCTGGCAGTGGGGTCGATCACATCAAGATACGGCATCACGGCGACCTTATGCGGTATGGTGACGCTGGCGCCCCGGATGCTGGTCAATGCGCGAAGGCCGCGTACCGCACCTTCCAGGTCTTCAACTTTGAAGGCCAGATACACGAAGTTCAAGCCTGCGTGCTGGAAGGCGGCATTATGAATGGCGGGGGACAGCGAATGCTCTACCGGGTTGCCGATGAGCGCGCAGAGTCGTGTCTTGGCGTCGATGGTCACCATAGGCGCTACAGGATAGCGACCCGCTACTCAAGCGGTCAAGGACTGATACATTGAAGATCGTCGCGGATGCCAATATTCCGTATGCCAAAGACGCCTTCGGGACTCTCGGAGACGTCGTCTTGCTTCCGGGCCGCACCATCACGAACGCTGATGTGAGGGATGCCGACCTGCTATTGGTGCGGTCCGTGACGCCGGTGAATGCCGCATTGTTGGAAAAGAGCGCGATCCGTTTCGTCGGCAGCGCCACGATCGGGTTAGACCATGTGGATCAAGACAACCTGCGTGAACGTAAGATCGCATTCGCCTACGCACCGGGGAGCAATGCCAATTCCGCGGCTGAGTATCTGGTCTCCGCACTGATGGCCTTGGGGCTCCGCCATTGGTCCGGACGGACCGTGGGGATCATCGGGCTCGGCCTCATCGGCATCTTGGTTCAGCAAAAAGCTCGGGCTTTGGGAATGACCGTGCTCGCGAATGATCCTCCTCTGGAGCGCTCGGGAGGCACGGGGTTTGTGCCGTTGGAGGCACTTCTCGCCGAGAGCGACATTGTCACCTGTCATGTTCCGCTCACGCGGGAGGGGCCGGATGCGACGTATCACCTGCTCAATGCTGACACCTTTTCGAAGATGAGGCCGGGTGCCGTGGTCGTGAATACGTCGCGAGGCGCCGTGGTTGACAACAGGGCCCTCCTGGGCACGTTGCGGAAACGGCGTCTGGGTGGGGCGATTCTTGATGTATGGGAAAATGAACCGGACCCGGACCCGGCGCTGATTGAAGTGGTGACGTTGGGGACACCGCACATTGCGGGATACTCGTTGGACGGCAAAGTGAACGGCACCGTCCTGCTCTACGAGGCCGCGTGTAAATTCCTCGGGCTCACACCGGCTTGGGCGCCACCAGTCTCTCCTGAAAGGACAGTCGTACACGCGGCAGACGAATCGCCCGATGAGGTCCCAAGAATCGTGCTTGGGGCCTACGATATCCGTCGAGACGATGCGGCACTTCGAAACATCGGCCTGCTTCCGAGTCCTCAACGGGGAGAAGCGTTCGACGCCTTCCGGGCCGCCTATCCCCGGCGCCTCGAATTCAGGAATACCATCGTGCGGATGCCGAGCAGTGCGGGAAAGCTAGGCGGCGTGCTCGCGGGATTAGGCTTTCAAATCGAACGGTAAATGGTCAACCTCGCACAAACGCATTGAAGCGCATCTCGAAGCCAATCGTGGTTTCCTGCCCATGGCCCGTGATGACGCGCGTCGTTTCATCGAGGGCGTAAAGACGCTGCTTGATCGAGCGCTCGATCGCCTGCGCGTCGCCCCCCCATAAATCGGTTCGACCGATGCTGCCGTGGAACAACGTGTCGCCGGCGAGGAGCAGTTTGGCGACAGGAAAGTGGTAGCACATGGACCCCGGAGTATGTCCGGGGGTATGGAGCGCGATGCCTTGGATATCCCCGAGCGACAGCGGCTCCTCATCGTTTAACCATTCATTCGGAGGGGGGACGGGCACATACGGTACGCCGAAGATTCGGCACTGCAGTTCCAGATTCTCCCAGAGTTCCCTGTCGTCGCGGTGCAAGCACAACGGCGCCCCCGTCGCCTTCTGCATCTCGCCGGACGCCAAAAAGTGATCGAAATGTGCGTGCGTATGGACGATGCGGGAGACCGTCAGTCCCAAACCGCGAAGGTCTTCAAGAATACGCTCGGCATCCCCCCCGGGGTCCACGACCAGAGCCTGTTTCGTCACGGGATCGCCGAGGATGGAGCAGTTACATCCCAGAGGCGGCACCGAAAAAGAGCGCAGGATCATGACGTCTCACGATTCGGCTTGGTGCTCCAACTCTGACTCGCCGCGTCCCAGGTGGGTTTGGCGACGATGATCGGAGCTTTGAACAAGATCGCCAGCGCAATGGCGTCCGACGACCGGCCGTCGAAAATCCACGTGCGCTCTCCCATGACAATGGTGAGGTCCCCGTAATAGGTGTTCTCTTTGAGTGTGATGACGGCGCCGGTGACCTTTGCGCCGAGTTCGAGAAGGACCAGCCGCATCAAGTCATGGCTCAGCGGGCGGGTGGAGGGAGTGCCTGATAGCGCGCTGTGAATGGATCCGGCAACGGTCGCATCGACTTGGATCGGGATGAACCGCTCTCCGGCGATGAGTAGAACCACGATGCCGTGATCGACGATCCTAACCTGGACATCTTTGACGGTGATCCCGGGTTCTTCGGCGGCGGAAGGGCTCGTCGTAGCGGCCAGGACGATGCATATCGCCCCGGCCACCGCCGCAACCGTCCGCCCAAGAGCACGTTTCTGGGAGTGATGGACCATTCTCCGAGACTACCCTCCCCTAAGCCCAGCCGTCAACGGATGAAAGTATGAGGGAGGTTGGAGTACAATGAAATGAGGCGTTGGAGGAGTCATGGACGTCAAAGAGGTAGAGGTGAGCAAGGGGGCATTTTTAGTGGCCAGCCCTCATCTGAGAGATCCCAATTTCTGTCAAACTGTCGTCCTCCTGTGCGAGCACGGACCCGGAGGATCGTTGGGGTTGGTGGTCAATCGGCGCACTGAACATCATGTAATGGAGATTTTGCCGAACACGACGGGCTTGCATGAAAAGACTGGTTTGGTCTACAGCGGCGGACCGGTTCAGAAGGACAATCTTTTGATCCTGCATCGAGTCAGCGGAAACATTCCGGAAGCCCAGCCCATTTTTGACGGCGTGTGTCTCGGCGGCGACCTTGTCGCGCTAGAGCAGTTCTCTACGCAGGACGATGGCGACCTCGTGCGCATTTTCATGGGGTATGCGGGATGGGCAGCGGGACAACTGCAGGCGGAACTGATGACGGGGTCGTGGCTGGTTTTGCCGGCGGATTTGAAGCTTGTCTTTGCGAGGGATCCGGCTCAGGTGTGGCCGTTCATCCTTCGCTCGCTGGGCGGCATGATGAGCTTCTATGCGACGATGCCGCCCGATCAGTCCCTGAATTAAAACTGTTTTTTCTCGCCCGTTCGGAAGGCTCGGGGGGCAGGCTACGCGCTATCCCCTATATATTAACTACAGTCACTTGTAAGAGCAGGGAAATTCAGCTGTTCTGGTTATTCAGGGTGGACATCGACAACAAGGACCGAGCCGTCCCGGCTGCGCCCGACCCAAATTTCAGCTGAAGGCGGCGCATCGGTCCTCTCGTACCGAAGCCCGAGTCGTTCCAAGGCATGCCAATAGGCTTGGTAGGTATGATCGTCGACAATACGGACGACAATGTCGATGTCATGATGGGATTGCTTCTTGACGGCAAGTGACCCCACGATGCGCGCCTCTAGACCTGCGGCCTGCAGCGCCTCCACAATCCATTCCGCATCGGGTCTCGTCATATCATAGTAGAAGGCCCTGCCCCAATGTACTGACCACTCAGCTTCGAGTCAATTACGCACTGTCGTTCCCAACGCTGTGTCGGGCTTGCCGCGAAGCAATCGAATTCCAGATAATGGCGCCAGCCTATTGAGGAGCGGTGATCATGCGGTTGACCGGCCACGTCATCGGCGTGTTGAAACAATACATGTGGGATCTCGTCGAGCAAGCTCGCCAAGAGGAGCGAGCACAGCAATCCTTCGGCTACCGGTCTACTCCATATGGTTCTGATGATGCGATTTCCGACCTGCTGGCGATTCTGGACGATCGCATCGAATCGGAAGGATCGCAGATGGGACTTCCGGAAGGCATGTTGCACTTTATGTGGACGACCTGCAATGAAGCGCGAGTTCACGTCAATGAGGCCGTATGGCTGGAGTCTCACGTCGCCTCTCACATCGTTTCGAGAGCGAGAACACGGGAATTAACGTACCAAGCGCTGATGGCATACATCGAAAAATGAATCATACGCCCCTCTCGGTCTAAGCCAGATAAGGAGACACGCTTTGATCAACCTTCAAGATGGTCGGTTGCCGCTCTCTGTGGTGCCGGAGCGATATGACCTGACGATTTCGGTCGACCCGAAACAAGGCCGGTTTTCAGGGTCCGTGGCCATCCATATTGAGATTCGTCAATCCGTCTCGGTCATCGTTCTTCATGCTGTCGAGTTAGACATCCTTCAGGCGTCCATCATTCGCGAAGGGGCCGGACAGGCCGTCTCGAAAATCACCGTCGATCCCATTGCGCAGACGCTCATGCTGGAGTTCCCCCGGGAACTGCCGGTAGGACTCTCCACCTTAGGCCTGTCCTTTACGGGTCCGCTCAACCGGCAAATGAAAGGCTTGTATGAGGCGAGGGTCGGGGAGGAACGGTACGCCTTCACTCAGTTCGAGGCGACCGATGCGCGCCGGGCGTTTCCGTGTTTTGACGAACCCGGCCTCAAAGCTGCGTTCCGCATCACCGCCGTCGTTCCGCAGGATCTTGCCGTCCTCTCGAACATGGAGGTCGAGACAGAGTCGAAGGACCCTGCCGAACGTCAAAAGACCGTCACGTTCAAAGAAACCCCGCGCATGTCGACCTACCTCGTCGCGCTGGCCGTGGCCAAGCTCACGGGCGAGGAAGAACGGATAGCGGGGACCCGCGTCGGCATTTTTACGACGCCTGGAAACACGGCGTTGATCGGCTTCTCCCAAGAAGTGATGCGGGCATGCCTTCCCCAGTTGAATGATTACTTCGGCCTGACATATCCCCTGGCCAAGCTGGACCTTGTCGGCGTCCCGGATTTTGCGATGGGCGCGATGGAGAATTGGGGCGCGATCTTCTTTCGAGAAAACCGGTTGCTCGTCGAGCCTGGGAAAGCCTCGGCGATGATGCTTCGCGGGGTGGCCAATGTGATCACCCACGAGGTGGTCCATCAGTGGTTCGGCAATCTGGTGACTATGTGGTGGTGGGACGACCTGTGGCTCAATGAATCCTTTGCCACGTGGCTCGCCTGTAAAATTGTGGACGACTGGCGCCCCGAATGGCAGTCATGGGTAGAATTTGCCCGCGACCGGCAGGTGCCCTTTGCCGTGGATGCTCTCCTGTCCACGAGGCCGATCAGCTCCAAGGTGCGGACGGCGGCCGAGGCGGAGGAGATGTTCGATGCGCTGACGTATGAGAAAGGGGCGTCGGTCCTGCGGATGATGGAGCAGTTCCTGGGCGAGCGTCTGTTTCGAGAGGGTATCCGGCACTACATCGCCGCACATCAACATGGGAATGCGGATGCAGCGGCGTTGTGGAAAGCCCTCGCTGAGGCATCAGGGCAGCCTGTCCCGGAGATCGCCGACGCCTGGTTCACAAACCCGGGGTTTCCGATGGTGACGGTCACGGCGGCGGACGGCGACTTCCGCACGATACATGTCGAGCAAACTCGTTTTCTCGCGGATCCCGGCGCGCCGGCGCCTGACGCCCGTCCCTGGGTGATTCCACTGGGAATCTCTTACGAGGATGAGGATGGTGTGCACCGGCAGTATGTTGTGATGAAGAAACGCCACGAGGAGATCAGATTGCCTGCTGCCGGAGGTGTTCGTTGGATATGCGCGAATGGCGGCGAACTGGGGTATTACCGAACGCGCTACGATCCCGCGCTGACGGCGGCCCTCCGGGGCTCGATCTCGAGCCTGGCTCCTGAGGAGGCCTTTGGCGTATTGGACAATACCTGGGTGCTGACACAGAAAGGCGAGGTCGCGATCGGCGATTTTCTCCTGCTGGCGGAGAAGTTTCGGGCGCATCGTATCCGAATCGTCGTCGAAAGCCTGGCAGGGTATTTGGGCACGCTCAACGACCGGTTACTATTGGAGCCCGATCGGCCGCGTTTTGCACAATTCGCGGAGGAACTCTTTCGGCCCCTGGCCGATGCGCTCGGATGGGAAGGACGGGCCAATGAAGGCGATGAACCCAAACTAATGCGCGCCACGGCGCTATGGGTCATGGGAAGTGTTTGCCGGTCTCACGCCCTCCTCTCCAACATCTCCGTATGGCTCGAGCATTATTGGAACGATCCTGCCTCGCTCGATCCGACCCTGGTCCAGGCCATGCTTCGCCTGGGAGCGCGATTAGGAGGGCCGGAGCGGTTCACCCGTTATGTGGAACGTTACCGGGCGGCGATGGCCCCTGAAGAACGAGACCGCTACCTTCAGGCCTTCGGGGACTTTGCCGATCGGCGCGTCACGCCCGATATCCTGGCGTTAGTCCTCAGCGATGCGGTGCGCGGGCAAGACATCTGGAAGCCGGTGCGCGAGCTTCTCGCAAACCCTGCCACACAGGCGGCGACATGGAGCTTTATCAAAGGTCACTGGGCGGCGATTCGAGAGAAAGGCGGGACGGTCGGCGCTCAACGCATCATCGCCGGCACCAAGCATCTTTGGCGCGACGAATGGCGCTCTGAGGTGAACGACTTTTTCCGGGACCCTGCTAATCATATCGAGTCAGCCGAACGAACACTCGCCCAAACCCTTGAGTTTTTGAGCCTGGGTCTCGTCTTCCGGCGGGTGCAACAGGAGCCTCTCTCGGCATGGCTGCGCGCTTCAATCCCTCTATGAGAGCGATGGTCCTGACTCAGTCTTCCGATGTCGGGCGGAACCCGCTTGCGCTCCAGGATGTGCCGGCGCCCGACCCCGGCCGAGACGAAGTACGGATGAGGGTGCACGTGTGTGGAGTGTGTCGGACGGATCTCCATGTGGTCGAAGGCGATCTTCCCCCATCCAAACGGCCGCTCATACCCGGTCATGAAGTCGTGGGAGTGGTGGATCGAGTGGGGACGCGCGTCCGGACCGTCAAGGAAGGGGATCGTATTGGAATCGCCTGGCTTCGCGACACATGCGGGCAGTGTGAGTTCTGCCGCAGCGGACGGGAAAATCTCTGCGAGCGAGCCCAATTCACCGGCTATCAGTGGGACGGCGGGTATGCGGAGTATGCCGTCGTGCCGGCTGCCTTCGCCTATCCGATCCCCCCACTGTTTAAGGACGGGGAGGCTGCGCCGCTGCTCTGCGCCGGCATCATCGGCTTTCGCGCATTGCGGTTGAGCGAAGTCAAACCCGGCGAAAACCTCGGTCTGTATGGATTCGGAGCGTCGGCTCACATCACGATTCAGGTCGCGAAGCATTGGGGCTGCAAGGTCTTTGTGTGTTCGCTTCGCGAGGAGCACCGGCAGCTCGCGTGCGATTTGGGCGCAGCATGGGTGGGCGGCGCCGATGAGCAGCCGCCCGAGAAGCTGCATGGGGCCATCATGTTCGCTCCGGTCGGGGAACTCGTCCCGCCGGCGCTTCGCGCACTTCGAAGAGGGGGCACGGTGGCCTTAGCGGGCATCCATATGACACCGATCCCCGCCCTCGATTACGATCGTGACGTGTTTGGAGAGCGCACGATCAGGAGCGTGACGGCGAACACAAAGCAGGACGGCTTGGACCTTCTCGCCGCAGCCGCCGCCATTCCGATCCGGCCTCACACGCAGCTCTTCACGCTCGAGCACGCCAACACCGCGCTGCAAGCCTTGAAAGCCGGAACGATCAACGGCGCGGCTGTGCTTACAGTGGCCGGTTAACGTTCGCTTTGGTTGTTGCTAGCTTTACCCCTTCACGCACAACACCTGTTTCAGTTCCGCGACGACTTCCACTAAATCGGATTGGTGGCGCATCACCACGTCAATGTCTTTGTACGCTTGCGGAATCTCATCCACCACACCCGTGTCTTTCCGGCATTCGACGCCGGCGGTCTGGCGGCATAAGTCCTCGGCGCTAAATGTTCTCCTCGCTTCGCTCCTCGACATGCGGCGCCCGGCTCCATGCGAGCATGAATCAAATGCCTCGGCATTTCCCTTGCCCCTCACGATAAAGGACCGGGTGCCCATCGACCCGGGGATGATGCCCATTTCGCCCTGGGCCGCCTTCACGGCGCCTTTCCGCGTGATGTAGACCTTCTCCCCGAAGTGCCGCTCGATCGCGGCGTAATTGTGATGACAATTCACGACCAACTCGGGAACGACCGCCTCGCGCCCACCAAGGCCTTTCTCCGTGGCGCGCAGAACCAGGTCCAACAGCAATTGGCGGTTCTCGTACGCATAGGCCTGGGCCCACTGAAGGTCATGCCAGTAGGCCTGGAACTCGCTCGTGCCTTTGACCAGATACGCGAGGTTGGGATCGGGCAGACTCTGGAGGGTTTGTCTCAGCAGGCCCTTGGCGGCTTGGATATGCCGCTCTGCCAACGTCTTGCCGATATGCCGCGAGCCTGAATGCAGCATGATCCACACGCGGTCTTCGGTATCCAGGCAGAGCTCGATGAAGTGGTTGCCGCCGCCGAGTGTGCCGAGTTGGGCCCGGGCCTTCTGGGCCAACTCCTGCACGGCGCGATGACAGTTGGAAAATTCTTTCCACCCCATCCATCGTTCGGCCTCCTTGAGCGGCAAATGATGTTGGGACGGTCCCAAGGGGATAGCGCGCTCGATGTTCTCTCGGATCCTTTTCAAGCGGCCTTCAAGGGCGGCCGAATCAAACTGTGTTTTCACGGCCAGCATGCCGCAGCCGATGTCCACGCCTACGGCGGCAGGGATGATGGCGTTCTTTGTCGGAATGACGGACCCGATGGTCGCCCCGATGCCGAGATGGACGTCCGGCATGACAGCGATGTGTTTGAACACGCACGGGAGGTTCGCCGTATTGACCAGTTGATCAAGCGCCTGAGGCTCGACATCGGCCAGTTCGCTCCATACCTTAACGGGCACACGACCTTGTGAGATCACCGCTCCAACCGGCATGTACTCTCCCTGGTGGATCGTCAGACTCTCAAGTGTAGCACGGCTTGACACCCTCTTCAGACTTGAACGAGAATCCGAATCGGAAGGCCTTCATGCGCGTCAAAAAACTGCTCCACACCAGAATGAGGGTCAGCGATATTGATCAGACCATCAAGTTCTATGTCGATGTGTTGGGGCTGGAAGTGGTGGAGCGCAAGACATCTCCGCGCGGGTCGCATTTGGCATTTCTAAAGATTCCTAACAGCGAGGAACTCATTGAGCTGGCCAGTTTTCCCCCAAGCGGACCGGTCAAGGTCCAAGAAGATCTCGTGCACCTCGCGTTTGAGGTGGATGACCTCGAAGAGACGATTCGAGCGCTCACCGCTCAGAGCGTCCGCATCACCGACGGCCCGACCGCAAGTTCGTCTGGTAGCCGCTTCATCTTCATTGACGCTCCCGATGGATACGAGATCGAATTGATCCAACGGCCGCGCGGAGCCACGACCTAAGCACGTCGGCAGCAATTCCTTGCCAAAGTCCCTAGGGTTATCTATCATTATGATTCTCCCGACTGGCTCGAGCACCGGAGGCAGGTATGCCGGCGAGTATTGCCATTGTCGTTCCGCCTCACCTTACGACCCCGCTGGAGCTACAGGCTCTACTGTTGCCTCATGCCACCCTGGCGTTACTGGCTGCGCTCGGTGTTCTTTTTCTCGTCTTGACATGGCTGTGGTACCAAGGCCTTGGCGAGACCCGGCGAACGGCGGAATGGTTCCTGACCGCCGGTCGCAACATGAAGTCCGGCATCATCACCGCGTCCATCGTCGGATGCTGGACATGGACTGCCACCCTGATGGTGTCCTCTGCCGAAGGCTATCAACATGGGATCGCAGGGCCCTACTGGTATGCCGCCGGGGCGACCGTTCCGCTGTTGCTCTTTGCCATTATGGCGATCTATCTGAAACGCCGGATGCCCATGGTCCACACCTTCGGCGAATTCGTATGGCACCGGTTCGGCGGACCCTCGCACCGCCTGATGGTGTGCCTTGGCCTTCTGACCAGCGTCCTGGTGAGCGTGATGGTGATTCTCGGCGGCGCCCATGCCCTTCACGCGCTGACCGGCTTGGAAGTGCAAACCTCGCTGCTGGTCATTCCCCTCGCCTTCGGTTTGTACAGCCTCCTTGGAGGATTGCGCGGGTCCATCCTTATTGAAGCTCTGCAGGTTGCTGTCCTTCTCGTCATTGCTCTGGTGCTGACGATCGGCTTCTGGACATTCAACGGAGATTTGGGGATCTATGAGCGGCTCCGGGCGTTGGCGCCGCGGGAGGGCGCAAACTATCTGGCGATGGCCTCTCTGTCCGCGCTGTTGTTCGGCGTTGTGAACACCATCGGCAATTTAGGCATGGTCTTTTTGGACCAAGTGTATTGGCAGCGGGCGATCGCCGCGTCCGACGAGGCCGCCGGCCGCTCATTTCTGATCGGCGGGCTCGCCTGGTTTGCCATTCCGTTCGGCGTGGGGACGGCCCTGGGGGTCGGCGGCTTAGCCCTCGGTCTGAATGTTCCCTTTCCCTATACGGATATCGCCCCGAGCACGGCCGTTGCGACATTCGGTCCGATGGGGGCCTGGTTGTTCCTGATGATGCTGTTCATGGTGATCATCTCGACGGGAAACGCCGAATCCATCGCCGCCTCATCGTTGATCGCCACGGATGTTTACAAAAGATACCTCCGGCCGGATGCCGGGGACGCCGAAATTTTGCGGGTCGCCCGGCTCGCGACACTCGGTTTCATACTCCTGATCGGTCCTGCCTGCCTTGGCCTTCATAAGTTGGACATTGATATGGGTTGGCTCTACCTGGCAATGGGGATTTTCATGAGCTCAGGGGTGTTGCCCCTGGCGTTGGGCTTGCTCACGGATCGTCTGACAGGAAGGGGAGCCTTTTGGGCGACTCTCGGGGGATTGATCGTCGGTCTTGCCGTCTGGGTGCTGTCCGCAGAGGCGATAAGCGGGGCGGTGACGGTGGAGAGCCTGGGCAGGCTTGGTCCCGTCACGCTTGGGAATCTCGCCGTGATTCTCACGAGTGGATTGATCTGTGGGATGGATTGCCTGCGGCCGCACACGTCATACAGTTTTGAGTCTCTCTGCACCGCGATCCGGTCTTACCTGGTCCTACCGGTGTCGCGCTCTGCTGAGCCCGTGCCACAAACGGAAACGTTGAGCCCTCCAGACCGGCGGCTCATCCTCTGGGCGATTGGGATCTCTCTGTTCCTGGATGGGATATTTCCGCTCGGCTTGTATGTGTCGCACGTGCAGTTTGGACCGGTGTTTTTTGCCATCTGGGTCATTCTCACCTTGGTGTGGCTCATGACCGCCGGGGGTTTTGTGGTCCTGTTCCCGATCATGGATTATCTTCAGCCGTCGTCGCCGGAGCGGTTGGGGCTCAGGACGGCGAAGGAGCAGAAAAGGCCCAGCCGGCTGTCCATTGTCACGCGGCTGTTTTTGGCATTCCTCATCGTGGTGCTGACGCCGGGTGTCGGCGCCATGGTGAGCTTGGTGAAACTCGGCTCGATGGAATACCTTCGCGGCGTGAATGAACGCATCCTGGCAGAGGAGGCCCTGCACGAGGATCTCGTGTTTACGCTGATTCCACGGGCGCTTGAAAAGCGCGAAAAACATCTCTCCGATCGGTCCGTATCGGACTTCTTGACGGAGCGCGCGAAGGTCTTAGCCTCTTCACCCTACACGCCTTCGCAGCTCCGAGCCCTGCTCGGGCCCAGTGACTCCATGCCGTACCTGAAATTCGGGGAGAAGGAACGAGAAATTCTCGCCGCCGGCATCTCGGCAGCCTATCGGGCGGCGCATCTGTCGAACCTGCAGCAGATCAGCCAGGAACGGCGAGAGGCCGTGATGTTGATCCTAGTGTCGCTCATCGGCACGCTTGCCGTCGGTCTCTACCTGATGATCCGCACGAGTGTATCCATCACCAACCCGGTCCGGCGGCTCGCCGAGGCTTCGGGCCGTTTCTCGGGAGGGGACGTCTTGGTGCAGCAGGTTCCGGTTGAAACGTCCGACGAGATCGGAGAGCTGACGAATGAGTTCAACGCCATGTCGACCCGCATTCGTGAGCAAATGGCGGCCTTGAGAGCCGCCGAGGAACGGTTCCGGCTGGCGGCCGAAGCGGCCAATGACATCATCTATGATTGGTCCATTCTGGAGGGTACCGTCGAACTGGCCGCGGCAACGAAAGGGTTGTTTGGTTATGCGCCGGGAGAGATCGGCCGGGCGAGCGATTGGTGGATGGAGCGTATTCATCCGGAAGATCAGACGGGGTTGAACGCAAAAGTCAGAGAGAGCATCCGGCTCGGCCATGATTTTCTCGGCGAGTACCGCCTGAGACGCCGGGACGGCACGTATGCCTTGGTCCTGGACCACGGTGTCTTCATCAACCGTGACAGCGGACAATCCCTGCGGATGGTCGGCACGCTGAAAGACATTACGGCCGAACGCGAGATGGAGCTTCAACTCCGTCAGGCCCAGAAAATGGAGGCGATTGGTCTGTTGGGAGGGGGCATCGCACACGATTTCAACAACCTGCTCACGGGCATCCTTGGAAACATCTCATTGGCCTACACCAACCTGGAAACTGGCCATCCTGTCGCCCAGTTCCTCCGCCAGGCGGAAAAGGCCGGGCGCCGGGCCGCCGAACTCACCAGGCAGCTCTTGACCTTCGGCCGGCGGTCGGCCTACCAGCCGGCGCTGCTGCATCTGCCTGGACACGTGGAAGAAGCGGTTGCGTTGCTGCGGCGAACCATTGACCCGAGAATCGAGATCCAGGTGATCGATACGTCCAGTGTCTGGGCCGTCCGTGCCGATTCGACACAGATCCATCAAGTCCTGATGAACCTCTGCCTCAATGCGCGGGATGCCATGCCCGAGGGCGGCCGCATGGTTGTTGAGACGGCGAATGTCATCATCGATGCGCCCTATTGTGCGTTGCACCGAGACGCGCGCCCCGGCCAGTTCGTCTGCTTGCGAGTCAGCGATACCGGCATAGGGATGGATCAAGAAACCTGCAACCACATCTTCGATCCGTTCTTCACGACCAAGGAAGTGGGGAAGGGCACGGGATTGGGATTGGCAATGGTGTACGGGATCGTCAAACAGCATGAAGGCTGGATGACCGTGAACAGTGCGCCCGGTCAGGGTACGTCCTTTCGGATCTACCTTCCCGCCCTCCCAAAAGCCGCTGTTGAGCCGCAGATCGGTCGCCACACGCCTTCCGTAGGGCCCAAGGGTAGCGAGCGCGTGCTGGTCGTGGACGATGAAGAATCGATTCGGAACTTTCTCAGCAGCTGTCTGACGGCCCGGGGGCATACGGTCGTCTTGGCATCAAATGGCGAGGAGGCGCTCAAGGTCTTCAATGAATCCCGCGAGAGGATCGAATTGGTCATCCTGGATCTGACCATGCCGAAGTTAAACGGATACCAGGTGCTTCGCAAACTCCGGGAGCAAGGTCATCGCGTTCCGGTCATCCTGTCTAGCGGCTATTCTGCCGACGGCTCGATCCAAGATCTCATCGCTCCGGATAAGGCCCAGGCATTCATCCCCAAGCCCTACGCGCCTGACGAGCTGCTCCGCACCATTCGAGTCGTGCTTGATCGAGCATGAGCACCCGATGTCTTTTGAAGCCAAGCTGAAGCAATTAAATATTGTCCTTCCCGCGGCTCCTCAACCTGTCGCGTCGTATATACCAGCCGTGCGTGCCGGGGATCTGCTCTTTTTGAGCGGGACCGGCCCATTCAAGGACGGCAAAATCGTTTTTGCTGGGAAGCTAGGCAGGGATTTGACCGTGGAGCAGGGCTACGAGGCCGCGCGGCTGACAGTCCTGAACGCGCTTGCGATCGTCCGTAAGGAACTTGGCTCGCTGGACCGTGTTCTTCGCATCGTGCGCGTGTCGGGGCATGTCGCATCCGCCGACGGATTTACGCAGCAACCTGCCGTGATCAATGGCGCCTCCGAGTTGCTAGTCGAGATCTTCGGCGAGGCCGGGCGCCATGCGCGCCTCGCCTTAGGCGCGGCCGAACTGCCGTTAAACATGGCGATCGAGCTTGAACTGATCCTTCAAATCCGCTGAGCACCCTTTCTTGACAGCCTGAAATATCGCTTGTTATATTTTCAGGCGCGCCTCTATTCGATGAACAAGGAGCCAAAGCCGCCAGGTCTCACCTTCCCTAATTTCTCGACACAAGCAGAATGACATTGCGCCAAAGACGAGCCGTCCGTATTCCTACCTGGGAATTGAAATTCATGCGTAAGTTGGGACTGTTTTTGATCGTGCTGCTTGCTGCCGCGACACCCGTTTCAGCCGCATCAGAGGTTTTTCCTGGCTCTGGCCCGATCGGAACGACTGTCACGATCAGCGGTGAGGGCTTCGGCAAATTCATGTCAGTAAGGGAGAACGCCGTTCTCTTCGGAAGCGCGCCAGGTCTGATCGAACATTGGGAAAACGGCAAAATTGCGGTGCGCGTACCGCTCAAGGCCGTATCTGGTCCGGTGAGTGTGAAGCAAGGAAAAAAGGTCCGGAAGATCGGGGCCTTCACCGTTGAAGTACCGGTGGTGAAGGAAGTGACGCCGACGACCGCGATGGCCGGGCAGATCGTACAGATCCTCGGCCGCAACTTTGGGCCGACCAGAGGGCAAAAAGACAGTGAGATGCAATTCGGCGTCAATGACGTGCTCATGAACGGGATTCCGGCCGACGTCGTCCGATGGAAGGATTCGCGTATCGAGGTGCGCGTGCCGTCCAACGCCTCAAGTGGCAACCTGCTTGTCCGTCTCGCGTCCGTGGATCCTCTTCCGGACGGCTCCTGCTGCGCGCCGGTCCAATATGTCAACAGCAATGCTATCGGCTTTACCGTCATAGCGTCCATTTTGATGGAACCGACGGAAGGGCCCATGGGGACACCCGTGGTCATCTCAGGGAGTGGATTCGGGGAGCGGACTCCGGGCGAAGATGCCGTGCTCTTCAACGGCGTGCAAGCGCCGATTCTGGAGTGGGCCAATACGAGGATCAGGGTCGCCTTCCCTTTGAATGGGACATCGGGGCCGGTCACGTTGAAGAAGGGAGTCGAGCGACGCGCCGTGGGACAGTTTCGGCTGACGCCTCATCGGATCGTCGGCTTCATCCCCGACAGCGCGCCGATCGGCACGCTTGTCACCATCAGCGGAGAAAATTTCGGCGTCTTTTTCGACAGCGGTCCCAATCAAGTCTTATTCGGCGGTGTGCTTGGACGCGTCTTTCAGTGGTCGGACCGGGCCATTGATGTGTGGGTCCCCGTCAGCGCGAAAAGCGGGCCGGTGGTGGTTCGGCGCGGGGCGGGCAAGGCCAAGCCTGACGGGACGTGTTGCGACGAAAGCGGATTTGCCGTTGCCACCGGCCCGGACTTCACCCTCACCGTCCCCAAGGTCGAGAGCATTATGCCGCCGACTGCTGAAGTCGGCAGCGTGATTACCATCAAAGGATCGGGCTTCGGCGAATTTTTGAAAACGGACGAACGCACCCAAGATCAGGTGTCCCGGTTGGGCCATCTGCATCAGTACCAAAAGTTCGATGAGAATATTTCCCGGACCGCGGTCCTCTTTCCGGCCAATCAGGAGCTTGTGAAATCGAGCCACGTCGCCGGATATGTCGAGAGCTGGAGCGATTCCGAGATCAAGGTCCACATCCCGCAGGTCGCCATTCCGGGTGAGGTGGTGATCAGCCGAGGTTCGTGGGACTTGCTGCCCGATGGCACGTGCTGCAAAGACAAGCAATGGGTGCTCACCGAAGCCGGGTTCTTCAAGCCGACCGGACAGGATAAGATTGACGCGGATTACCGCAAAAATCTTCCCAAGTCCGGCGGCGAGTCATCATTCTAGATGAGACCACGCGTAACGCTTTTCCGGGCGATTGCCCTCTTGACCGTTTTCTGGTCAATCTCCGGCACAGTGTTGTCAGCCGATCCTGTGCCCCTGACTGAACTGAAAAGCGGTACGACCACAGCGCTTTACGGCGTGTGCTTCATCTCCCCGTCCGTCGGATGGGCGGTCGGCGGGAGTGGGACGATCCTATCGACCACGAATGGGGGTTCGACCTGGAAAGCCCAAAAGAGCGGGAGCGATGGGATCCTTTTTAAGGTCGCATTTCCCACGCCGAAGGCAGGCTGGGTGGTGGGCGCAAACGGAACGATCCTGAAGACCACGGATGGCGGGATGACTTGGAAGCCCCAGAAGAGCGGCACGAACGCCCAGTTATACGACGTGATGTTTCTGGACCGGCATGGCTGGATTGTCGGGTCCGACGGAACGATCATATCGAGCGAGGACGGCGGCGAATCGTGGCAGGATCAGCAGACCGCGACTCATGCGATCTTGTACGGCGTGCAGTTCGTCGATGCGAAGACGGGATGGGCCGTCGGTTCGGTCGGGACGGTTCTGGCCACCAAGGATGGGGGGCGGACGTGGACTGCCCAGGAAACGAACACCCCGAGCACGCTCTTCGATGTGTTCTTCTCTGATTCGCTCAATGGCTGGATCGTCGGCAACGGCGGCATCCTGCTTCAAACGCTCGACGGCGGCGCCAAATGGGAGGACCGTTCGATGGCCAAGCCCGTCGACTTGACGTCGGTGGTGTTCACGGATTTCAAGTCGGGCTGGGTCGTCGGCGATCGGGGAACGGTGCTCCGGACCACGGATGGCGGCTTCAACTGGCGCCTCTACGCCCGGGGTCCGCAAAATACGTTTTACGCCGCCGCGTTTCCGAATGCCAAGACCGGCTTTGCGGTGGGCGATAACGGCATGATCGTGAAAATCGTCGCCCCTTAATCAACTCTTTCCGAGGTCGCCCCATTCATATTGCAGCACGGCCAGCGCCGTAAGCACAGAAGTCTCGGTTCGCAGAATACGCGGACCGAGGGACACGACTTCAAATCCTTCCCCTTGCGCCTCGGTAATCTCTTCCGTTTCAAATCCACCTTCGGGACCGGCGGCGAGAACCACGTGGCGTACGGTGTCCCCTTTCAGCTTGTCGCGTAGCAGGGTGCCTTGCGGGCTTTCCCAGAGGAGGAACCGAAGACCCTCAGGGTTCGCCTTTCGGCACCACATATGAAAGGGTTGAGGGTCTGTGACGAACGGCACATCCCAGCGCATGCTCTGTTGGGCGGCCTCGAGGACGATGGTCCGGAGACGTTGCGTTTGACGACTGGCGATTGGTCTCACCACCGTTCGGCGGGTGATCAGCGGCACGATCTCGGCGACCCCGAGTTCCGTCGCTTTTTGCAGCGCCCATGCCAAATGATCATGTTTAATCAGTGCGAGGCCGAGGGTGATGCGGAGGGAGGGCTTCGATGGCGGGAGAACCTCGAACAGGATCTGCGCGGTGACACCATGCAGGTCAGAGCTGAGAATTTTTGCCCGATAGCGCCGTTCGCAGGCTTCTGCAAGCCAAAGTTCTTCGCCGGGCTCTACCCGAAGGCTTTTAGAAAGGTGGTGGGCGAGGGGACCGCGAACCGTCGCCATCCCGGATTTGATCACGCCGGGTTCGATGAAGAAGACCGGCATTGAAGTCCGATCAGAAGATGTTCTTCATCTTGTCGAGGATACCGCTCTCAGCGTCCAAGGTTTCACCACTGACCTTCGCGTATTCCTCCAGCAGTTCTTTCTGTTTGGGGTTCAGGTTCGTGGGAACTTTGAGTTTAACGCGAACCAGCTGATCTCCGGTACCGTTGTTCTGCAGGCCTCGCGCACCGAGCCCCTTGATCCTGAACACTTTGTCATGCTGCGTGCCCGGCGGGATTTTAATGATCATGTCCTCATTCTTGAGCGTTGGCACCCGGACTTTTGCGCCGAGCGCAGCAGCGGCAAAACTGAGAGGGACTTCACACAGCAGATCGTTCCCCTTGCGGCTGAACACGGGGTGCGGGGCGACCGTGATCTGGATGAACAGGTCGCCGGGGGGACCGCCGTTCTCCCCGGATTCTCCCTCGTTCGCCAGGCGGAGCAGCGTGCCCGTCTCGACGCCGCCGGGAATGTGCGCGTTCAAAACCCGCTCCTTGCGGAGCAGCCGGGCACCCCGGCATGTCGGGCAGGGTGCACCAATCATCTGGCCTGTGCCCTGGCAACGCCCGCATGTCTTGTTGATCGTGAAAAAGCCTTGCTGGAATCGAAGCTGTCCGGCCCCCTTGCAGCTCGGGCATGGTTTGATGTCTTCGGGGGTTTTGGCCCCCGTTCCCCGGCATTCCCGGCATGTCTCGGACCGGGGGATATTCAGCGTCACTTCCTTTCCAAAGATCGAATCCTCGAAGGAAATGGTCAGACTGTACTCGATGTCGGAGCCGCGGGCGGTCCGTCGTCCGCCCTGACGGCCGCCGAAGAAGTCGTCGAAGATGTCATTGAAGATGTCGCCGAACCCGCCGCGCGGGAAGCCGTCAAAACCCTGGTCGGTGTGTCCGAAGGTGTCGTACCGCCGCCGTTTGTCCTGATCGCTCAGGATGGCATAGGCTTCATTGATCTCCTTGAACTTTTCCTCGGCGACCTTCTTTTCCTGCTCCCCGGTCAGGGTATCCGGGTGGTACTGGCGCGCGAGCCGTCGAAAGGCTTTCTTAAGCTCGTCATCATTGGCGTTTTTGTCTACGCCCAGGACGTCGTAATAGTCCCGTTTCACCACGTCGAACATCGCTCGTTATAGCTCAGGAGCATCCTCATGAATTATCTATTTATCTTTATTTTTTGTCTTTGTCTACTTCAGTGTATTCCGCGTCCACCACGCGCTCATCGGTGTGGCCCGCAGCCCCATCAGCCTGCCCGTTACCACCGGCCGCGGACTCGCCCGGTCCTCCGGGTTCCCCTGCGCCCGCCGCGGCCCCGGCGCCCGCCGTCTTCTTATACATCTCTTCACCGATCTTTTGCGAGGCCTTTACCAAAGCCTGAGTCGCATTGCGGATGGCGTCGAGATCGTTGCTCTCCATCGCTTTGCGTGCGGCGGCAATCTCGTCTTGAATCTTTTTGCGGTCGTCCTCGCCGATCTTATCGCCATGCTCGGTGAGCAATTTTTCCACGCTGTAAATACGGTTGTCCGCCTCGTTCCGGACTTCGACGAGCTCCCGCTTCTTTTTGTCCTCCGCCGCGTGCGCCTGGGCATCCTTGACCATCTTGTCAATCTCGTCCTTGCTGAGGCCGCTGGAAGCCGTAATGCGGATGGATTGCTCCTTTTGGGTCGCCAGGTCCTTTGCGGACACATGGACGATGCCATTGGCGTCAATGTCGAAAGTGACTTCGACCTGCGGGACGCCGCGTGGAGCGGGCGGAATGCCCACCAGGTCGAAATGACCGAGGGATTTATTGTCGGCCGCCATTTCCCGCTCGCCCTGCAGCACATTGATGGTCACCGCTGTTTGGCCGTCGGCCGCAGTCGAAAAGATCTGGCTCTTTTTCGTCGGAATCGTCGTGTTGCGCTCGATCAGGCGCGTCGTGACGCCGCCGAGCGTTTCGATGCCGAGCGTGAGAGGCGTGACATCCAGCAAGAGCACGTCCTTGACCTCGCCTTTCAGCACGCCGCCCTGAATGGCGGCGCCGATCGCCACCACTTCGTCCGGGTTCACTCCTTTATGCGGTTCCTTACCGAAGAAATCCCGCACGGTCTGGATGACTTTCGGCATCCTCGTCATGCCGCCGACGAGGACAACTTCGTCGATTTCCTTGGCCGACACGCCCGCATCCGACAAGGCCTTCTTGCACGGTTCGACGGTGCGTTGGATGAGGTCATCCACCAATTGCTCGAGCTTCGCCCGCGTCAATTTCATCACAAGATGTTTCGGACCGCTCGCGTCCGCCGTGATGAACGGCAGGTTGATCTCCGTTTCTTGAGAGGACGATAATTCGATTTTCGCCCGTTCCGCGGCTTCTTTCAGCCGTTGCAGTGCCATCCGATCCTTTTTCAGGTCGATGCCCTGATCTTTTTTAAACTCTTCGACGAGCCAGTCCATGACGCGCAAATCGAAGTCGTCTCCGCCCAGGAACGTGTCGCCGTTGGTGGACTTGACCTCGAATACGCCTTCGCCTATTTCCAGGATGGAGATATCGAACGTACCGCCGCCGAGGTCATACACCGCGATCCGCTCATCCTTCTTTTTATCGAGCCCATATGCCAACGAGGCCGCCGTCGGCTCATTAATGATGCGAAGCACGTTCAGGCCGGCGATCTGTCCCGCATCCTTCGTGGCCTGGCGCTGACTGTCGTCGAAGTAGGCGGGCACCGTGATGACCGCTTCGGTCACCGGCTCTCCCAGATAATCTTCAGCGGTCTGTTTCATCTTCTGGAGAATCATTGCGGACACCTCCGCGGGGCTATAGTGCTTTCCGCGGATCTCCACATGCGCGTCTCCATTCGAGGCGGGGACGACCTTGTAGGGCAAACGTTTGGTCGCCTCCCTCACCTCCCGCGACTCAAACTTCCGACCGATCAAGCGCTTGATGGAATAAATCGTATTCTCAGGATTCGTGATCGCCTGACGCTTGGCGATCTGACCCACTTTGACCTCGCCTTTCAGCACGCCGCCCTGGATGGCGGCGCCGATCGCCACCACTTCGTCCGGGTTCACTCCTTTATGCGGTTCCTTACCGAAGAAATCCCGCACGGTCTGGATGACTTTCGGCATCCTCGTCATGCCGCCGACGAGGACAACTTCGTCGATTTCCTTGGCCGACACGCCCGCATCCGACAAGGCCTTCTTGCACGGTTCGACGGTGCGTTGGATGAGGTCATCCACCAATTGCTCGAGCTTCGCCCGCGTCAATTTCATCACAAGATGTTTCGGACCGCTCGCGTCCGCCGTGATGAACGGCAGGTTGATCTCCGTTTCTTGAGAGGACGATAATTCGATTTTCGCCCGTTCCGCGGCTTCTTTCAGCCGTTGCAGTGCCATCCGATCCTTTTTCAGGTCAATGCCCTGATCTTTTTTGAACTCTTCGACGAGCCAGTCCATGACGCGCAAATCGAAGTCGTCTCCGCCCAGGAACGTGTCGCCGTTGGTGGACTTGACCTCGAATACGCCTTCGCCTAATATCGAACGTACCGCCGCCGAGGTCATACACCGCGATCCGCTCATCCTTCTTTTTATCGAGCCCATATGCCAACGAGGCCGCCGTCGGCTCATTAATGATGCGAAGCACGTTCAGGCCGGCGATCTGTCCCGCATCCTTCGTGGCCTGGCGCTGACTGTCGTCGAAGTAGGCGGGCACCGTGATGACCGCTTCGGTCACCGGCTCTCCCAGATAATCTTCAGCGGTCTGTTTCATCTTCTGGAGAATCATTGCGGACACCTCCGCGGGGCTATAGTGCTTTCCGCGGATCTCCACATGCGCGTCTCCATTCGAGGCGGGGACGACCTTGTAGGGCAAACGTTTGGTCGCCTCCCTCACCTCCCGCGACTCAAACTTCCGACCGATCAAGCGCTTGATGGAATAAATCGTATTCTCAGGATTCGTGATCGCCTGACGCTTGGCGATCTGACCCACTAGTCGCTCGCCTTTCTCGTTGATGGCCACCACCGAGGGCGTCGTACGGTTCCCTTCGGCATTGGCGATCACCACGGGATCGCCTCCGGACATGACGGCCACACACGAGTTTGTTGTTCCAAGATCGATCCCGATTACCTTACCCATGTGTCATCTCTCCTTCCATCACAAATTTAACTCGTCCGTGCGATTCCTACGACCTGGTCGTCTCCTCGCCATTCGCCTCCGCGACAGTCACCATGGCCGGGCGGAGGACTCGATCGTGCAGATAGTAACCCTTCTCATATTCATCCACGATAGTGTTCGGAGCCTGTTTTTTTGTTGGCACCTGAGCCTGTTTTTTTGTCGGCACCTTCGCGACGGCTTGGTGCACGGCGGGGTCGAACGGCAGACCGACACTCGGGATCGGTTTCACTCCGAACCTCGATAGCGCTTCGAGATACTGCTTACAGGTCAATTCCACTCCTTGAAGCAACCCGTCGCGGTTGTCCGACCGCGCGTGTTGAAGCGCGCGTTGCAAGTTGTCGAGGACGGGCAACAGTTCCTTCAGCAAACGCTCGTTCGCGTATTTCGTGTACTCTTCCTGGTCTTTTTGGGCGCGTTTCTTATAATTCTCGAATTCAGCGGCCAACCGGAGGTAGCGGCTTTGGATGTCATCCTCCGTATTTTGTTCTTGCTGACCGTCTTGGTCGTCTTCACCCTCTTTCGACGTCCCGGAGACACAGATATCGTCTGCATTGGTTCCAGAGTCCATTGATTTTTCAGTAGATTGTTTCTCGCCGGACATAGAGTCCCCCCTCAACCCAGTTTAGGTAGCCACGAGGACACAGGGAATCAAGCCAACCCGATGGTTTAGTGGCAAATTTCTTTATGTAGGGGGAACCCTATTTAGCTGGTAGAGCAGGGCGAGACCCTCAAGGGTCAGATTCGGCCGTACTTCTCGAATCATTCGAGATTCAGGTGCGATCAACCCGGCCAGACCGCCGGTCGCCAGAACAAAGCAGTCCACGCCCAACTCCTTTTGGATGCCGCTGACGAGATGATCCACGAGACCGGCGTACCCGAACACGATGCCGGCCTGGATGCTGGAGGCGGTATCCTGGCCGATCATGGATTTCGGACGGGTCAGCTCGACTTTGGGAAGCTTGGCGGCGCGCGCGAACAGCGCCTCGGCCGATATGCGAAGCCCCGGCGCGATCGCGCCCCCGAGGTATTCACCTGTTGCAGTCACCACGCAAAAGGTCGTGGCCGTCCCGAAGTCCACGATAATGATCGGCCCGCCGTAACGATGGTACGCGGCGGCGGCATTGACGATGCGATCTGTCCCGATTTCATACGGGTTAGGATATCGCAAGATGATACCCGTTTGCATGTCTCCAGAGACGATGAGGGGCATGCGATAGAAGTATTTCTCGGCAAGTTCCTCGAACAGGAGTGTCAGCGGCGGCACGACGCTGGAAATGATTACGGCGTCGACCTCCTTAGGCGCCATCTCCTTGGTGCCCAAAAGGTCCAGTAGCAGTATGCCGTATTCATCGGTGGTTTTTAAGGGATCGGTCCCGACGCGCCATTCGGCCACGAGTTGATTCTGACGAAAGATACCCCAAACGACGTTCGTATTTCCGATGTCAATGGCCAAAAGGCTCATCGCCTACAATCCTCTGGGAAGCGATTGGTGCCGTCCCTCAGTGCGGAAGATCTTCGCCGGCGGTGTTTGATCATCGCAAGTGTACTACATCGCCCGCACGTATTTCGAGAATGTGCCCGTCTGCCTGCTGCAGCCGCAACGCCCCGTCTTCTGCGAGACCTGTTGCGAACCCCGTGACGTGGTGATCTCCGACAAGATCAATTCTCACGCGTTTTCCTACTGTGTCGCAGAGACGAATAAACTCCGCGACCACGCCGGCCTGATCCGCATGCAGTTCAGTGTACATTTCCTCAAGATCCAGAAGTAGGGAGGCGATGAGCTGCTCTCGATCCACCATTCGCCCGATCTCAGCGCGGATCGATGTCGCCGTGCGTCTGAGGTGCTCAGGGAAGTCGCTCTCAACAAGATTCGTGTTCAGTCCTATTCCCACGACGACGACCGGCTTATCCGAAGGATGATCTCCCACTGTCTCGACAAGAATGCCCGCGATCTTTCGCTCTTGTCCTTCCCGGTATACCAGGACGTCGTTGGGCCACTTCAGCCGGGCGTTCACACCAAGGGCGAGCAGTGCCCGCGCGACCGACACGCCCGTCACCAGAGAAATCCAGCTCAGGATGACACGCGGAAGTGTGCGGACCAGCAACACGGAAAGATAGATATTTGAGTGCGGGGGGGAGAGCCACGACCGTCCCAGGCGCCCGCGGCCCTGTGTTTGAGCGTCCGCCACCACGGTCGTGCCATCGGCGGCGCCTGCTTGTGCCAATGCCATCGCGACTTGGTTGGTTGACTCAACTTCTTGATGGACATGGAGAGCGCGACCGAGCACATGCGTCTTGAGACTGGAGCGGATGCCGGCGGCGGTGAGCGCTGAACGATCGTCAGGTATCACTGAGGAACAAGATCGAGACTTAGATCGACTGCCGGCGCGGAATGCGTCAACGCGCCGATTGAGATGAGGTCCGGCCCGCACGCGGCGATCTCTCGAACATTCGCGATCGTCACGCCACCGGAAACCTCGATGACGGCCCGGCCCTTGATCAGTTCGACGGCATGGCGAATGGTTGCCGTATCCATGTTGTCGAGAAGGATGAGGTCCGCCGCACCTTCGATTGCTGCTCGGACGTCGTCGAGCGTGCCAGCCTCCACTTCAACTTTTAGTGTGTGGGGCGCGCGTTTCCGAGCGTCTCGACACGCTTTCGCGACATCCCTTCCGGCCAGAAGGACATGATTGTCTTTAATCAGCACGCCGTCTGCGAGGCTGTGGCGGTGATTGTGACCACCGCCGATTGCGACCGCCCATTTTTCGAGTGCGCGCAGGCCCGGAGTGGTCTTTCGCGTGTCCACAATCTTCACATTGAACTTCTTGACGGCCTCACAAAATTTCGCTGTCAGCGTCGCAATCCCGGAAAGCCGCTGGAGGAAGTTCAACGCAACCCGTTCGCTTTTCAGAATGGATCGGCCGTCACCCGACACGGTCAGGATCGTGGCACTCTGGAGGAGGCGATCTCCGTCGGAGGCGCGCATGGCAACCGAAAGGCCGGCGTCCACCTGCTTGAAAACTTCCGCAGCGACCGAGATGCCGGCGAGAACAATCCCCTCCCTCTCTTTGGCGACGATTCTTCCGGTGGCCGCAGCGGGCTTTGTGAAGAGCGCGTCCGTCGTCACATCCCCGTTGCGGAGATCTTCATCGACCGCGCGGGCGACAATTTCCCGGAGGATAAAATCCGGCGGTGAAGCGGTCATGACCCTCCTTCAGCCGTCTCGCGCAGGCGTTGTAATTCGCCGGACAGCTTTTCGCGCTCCAGCAGACATTCCTGATGGCGTGCCCTTGTTTTCTGAAGAATTTCCGCAGGCACTTTGGCAAGAAAGTCTGCATTCGAGAGCTTTTTTTGGTCTTGGTCCATCTGCGCGGTCAATTCCTTCACGCGCTTTTCGATTCTGCTTGTTTCTTTTTCAATGTCTATGAGCCCCGTCAAGTCAACGTAGACAGCTCCGACCCCACCTCCTGGAAACACGATGGAAGATGATGCGCCGTTACGGTACGGCTTCACATCCATGCCAATCGACAGTTCACTTATCCTCGCCAGTGATGAAATCAACTGCTCGTGTGTCTTCAGTGTTGTTTGAAATGCTGCTGTGGGTGTCGCGACCGCCACTTTTAATAAACGAGACGGCGCAATTCCTTGAGAGCCTCGAATATTTCTTGTTTCCGATACGACAGATGTCACGCTGGCCATTTCTGTTTCAATGGCATCATTGAGCAGTGCAGGGTTCTGAGTCGGGTATTCGCTGACCATGATGCTCTCGCCGCGGTGCGGGATGCTCTGCCAGATCTCCTCCGTAATGAACGGCATGAATGGATGCAAGAGTCGAAGGACGGTCTCGAATGTTTCGACTAACGTGGGGCGGGTCAGAGACGCCTCCCGTGATTCCTTGTCGGCCAAGGCAGGCTTCGCAAGCTCCAGGTACCAATCACAGTATTCGTGCCAGATAAAGTGGTAAAGCGAGTTCGCCGCCTCATCGAACCGATAGGCCTCCAACGAGGCGTTGACGCCCCCGATCGTGCGATGCAGACGATTCAAAATCCAGCGGTCCGCACTGGAACGCGCTGATACGGGCCCTGCCTCGCGCGGCCTTTCAAGATTCATCAGGATGAAGCGAGCGGCGTTCCACAGCTTATTGGCGAAGTTCCGGTAGCCCTCGATCCGGTCCTCGGACAACTTGATATCGCGTCCGGGAGAGGCCATCGCCGCGAGCGTGAACCGCAGCGCATCCGTTCCATACTTGTCCATCACGTTCAGAGGATCGATCACGTTCCCTTTCGACTTGCTCATCTTCTGACCCTCGGCGTCCCGCACCAAGGCATGAATGTATACGTTCTTGAAGGGCCGCTGCCCCATGACTTTCAGTCCCATCATGATCATGCGCGCAACCCAGAAAAACAGAATATCAAAGCCGGTGACGAGCGTAGATGTCGGATAGTACTTGGACAGCTCCGGTGTCTGGTCCGGCCAACCCAGGGTTGAAAACGGCCACAAGGCTGAAGAAAACCAGGTGTCCAGGACATCCGGGTCTTGGATGAAATCGTGCTGACCGCAGTCCTGACAGTGCGTCGGCGCAGTCCGAGCGACAATAGGCTTGGCATCCGATGTGATTGCCAACGTCTTGCCGGTCTGGGTGATTGCGCCTTCGTGGCAGTGTTTGCAATACCAGGCGGGGATTCTGTGCCCCCACCAGATTTGGCGTGAGATGCACCAATCCTTGATGTCGCGCATCCACCCCAGATAATTGTTCGTCCATTGCTCAGGAATTAACCGGATTTCCCCACTTTCGACGGCCTTGATGGCGGGGTCGGCGAGCGGTTGGATCTTGACGAACCATTGAGGGGACAGATAGGGCTCTACCACGGTTTTGCACCGATAGCACTTGCCGAGCGCCATGGCGTGATCTTCCGTCTTGGTCACCAAGCCGCGGCTGTCCAGTGCCTCGACCACGAGCATGCGAGCTTTTTGTGTCGGTTGCGAGGCGAGGCGCTCACGGAGTGTCTCCTCCACCTGCGCGTCCCGAAGGCCGGATGCGTCCATGCGCGCGTGTTGATCGAAGATGGCCAGTCGCGCCAAGTTGTGGCGGAGTCCCGCCTCGAAGTCGTTGAAATCATGCGCGGGCGTAATTTTGACCGCGACGGTGCCGAATGCGCGATCCACCAGAATCGCGTCCCCCACAACCGGAATCTGGCGATTGGTCAACGGCAGCTTGATCTTCTTTCCGATGAAGCGATTGTACCGCGGGTCTTCGGGATGCACGGCGACAGCGGTGTCGCCCAGCATGGTTTCCGGCCGTGTCGTCGCGATAGTCAGATGGGTGGACGGATCATCGGCGAGCGGATATTGAATGTGGTAGAGCTTGCCTGTGGTGTCTTCGTGCTCCACCTCAATATCAGAGAGTGCTGTCAAGCAGCGGGGACACCAGTTGATTAAACGCTTTCCGCGGTAGATCAGCCCGTCTTCATACAGTCGCACAAACACTTCGCGCACGGCTTTCGATAAGCCCTCATCCATCGTGAATCGGAGACGCGACCAGTCACAGGACGAGCCAAGACGCTTCAGTTGTTCGATGATAGTTCCGCCCGATTGCGCCTTCCATTCCCAGACGCGTGCGGTGAAGAGATCGCGTCCAAGCTTGTCCCGAGACGTGCCCTCCGCGATCAACTGCTTCTCTACGACGTTTTGGGTGGCGATGCCGGCATGATCCGTTCCAGGAACCCATAACGTATTGCAACCCTGCATCCTCCGCCAGCGGATTAAAATGTCCTGCAATGTGTTGTTGAGGGCATGTCCCATGTGCAGGGAGCCGGTGATGTTCGGCGGAGGAATTACCATCGAATACGGTTCGCCTTTGTCGGAGACAGAGGCCGTAAAGTAGCCTTGATCCAGCCAGTATCGATACCAGCGCGATTCGACGTGAGTAGGATCGTAAGATTTGTCCATTGAAGGATTATCCTAGCACGGGGGCGGAAGAGACGAAAAGAACGGGAAGAGGGTTACGCGTCTGCGGTCAGCCGTTCGATTTCTTTTTTGACTTCAGTTTCGGCCTGTGCGGGGACGACCTCGCGGACGACCTTTTCAATAATCTCCTTCGCCACGTCGTCCATCAACAGTCGGATTTCCGCCTGCATCGTTTCCTTCGCTAAGCGGTCCAGGATAGGCCCGATGAGGTTCGGCAGAATCTGGCGGGCGACCTCCTGCGCGGTTTCCTTGATCAAGACTCGCTCCTCGGCGATAGCCGCTTCCACCAGACCTGGGACGATCGTTTTTAATCCCTGCTCGACCAATGTTCCCATTTGGGAGGCGATCGCGGCGTTCAACGCTTCCGGCACGATGTTCTCTAGGGTTTGTTCCACCTGTCCTTTCACAAGAGCCGGAACCGTGTCCTGAGCCATTCTTTGAACGAGATTCGTCGTCAACCGGCTGATGCTTGCCGTCAGCGCTTTGATGTCGTCCTCGTCCACTGAAACCTCGTCTGAAGGGCTGGGATCGCGAGTGAATTCGACCGACATGAATTCCTCTCTGCTGCGATTGGATTGTGGAAAGAAAACGCAGGAACGCTAACAGACGAGCCCTTCCGTGTCAAGCTTCCGACAGATTGACAATTGCGCGAAGGCTCAGCGATGCGCCGGGCATCGAGGTCCACGAACCGCTCGCGTGCGGGGCTGGTCTGAAGTAATGCGGAAGCGCCACGGTTTGGCCGCCCAGTCGCCGGCGTAATCCACGCCTATGCGCGGCAATTTTTCAACGGCAGACCGGACAATCCTTTCACCACGGTCTTCCAACCACAGCTCTTGCCCGGTCGTCAGGTCATGACGATTCAGCGTCTTATCTATGGTCAAGGCTCGGCAAAGCCGGCCGGGACCATCGATGAGCGTTGGGCCGCACTCGATCGCCCGGATGAGTACGGCTGCGGGGAAACTTGCCTGCTCCGTGACGACATTGAGGCAATGATACATCCCATAAATCAAATAGACGTACGCGCGTCCGGGAGGCCCAAAAAGCACCTCGGTCCGTTTGGTGCGTCCTTTCGAGGCATGACAGGCGAGGTCGTTCTGTCCGACATAGGCCTCCACCTCGAAGATGCGACCGGCACGGAGGCCGTCAGGCGTTTTCCGCACCAGGTACTTCCCAAGAAGCTCCACAGCAACGGTGAGAGTGGGGCGATCAAAAAAAGAAACGGGGAGGATCCGACCGGCAAAAGATGAACTGCTCGCGTTCAATTCGTCTTTGATGGCGGATCGGAATTTTGACATCCAGGAATGGTACGGAGCCGATGCGGCGGGAGTCAACGGCAGAGATGAACCATCAGCCCCAGGTAGTCCTGCAAATGGCGGGTAATGAGAAAACGTTCCCGGGCGTATTCCTTAGCCTGCCTGCCGATCGTCGCGATCAAATTCGGATTGTTTAAAAGACGCTTGGCGTAAAACGCGGCGCCTTCGGCAGAATTGACCGTGTAGCCCGTCATGCCCGGAATGATTTGCACCATGATACCGCCGGTCTGGCCTCCGATGACCGGTTTGCCCTTCCAGAGCGCTTCGGCGACGGTCAGACCGAAGCCCTCCCGCGTGGACTTTTGAAACACAATCGTCGCAGCCCGCTGGAGCGCATTGATCTCCAAATTGGCGGTTGGGGGCAGCACCAACAGATGAACATCGGGATCTATCCCTGCGGCCTTCTGGACGGCGAGCAGCACCTCGGCGCCCTCCGGGTCGTCGGTGGCCGTCCCGCCCGCGAGGACCAACCGGCAGTCATGGCTCTTCTTGACCATACGGTAGGCTTCCACGACGCCCACGGGGTCTTTGAACCAATCGAAGCGTGAGACCTGGAGCAGGATCGGTTTGTCCAGCGGCACGCCGAGCCCCTCAACCGTCCGTGAGATCTCCTCCGGCGCGAGCTCGCGGTTTTTGTCGCTCAACGGATCAATGGAAGGGTAGACCAGAAACTGGGGGATCGGAAGCCGTTGCGCGAACTTCGGCAACGAGCAGATCGCGGCGTCGTATCTCACCACGAACGGGCGAAGGAACTGCCAGACCGCGCGCTGCGGAGTGGCCACATCGATATGGCAGCGCCATATCCATTTGGCATCTTTCGGTCGAGCGTCAATCAGGGGCGCGGGTTGAGGATCATGGATCATCGCGACGTCCGCCTCCAGATTGAGAGACTTTGCGTTATCGCGATTGACCTGAAGGTACGAGTCGTACATATCGCGCGTGATTTGCTGCGGCATGCCTTGCAGCGCGTTGTGAAAACTTTTTGTCGTGCGGTAGAACAGATCTGTCCCTGTCAGGACTTCCCACCGCGTCTTGACGCCGAGTTCCTCCATGAGCGGCAACAGCCGGTGAAGAATCTCGGCCACGCCGCCGCCGTATCGCGTCGAATTGACGTGCAGCATCTGCTTGCCCTCGACTCTGCGCCCCAATTGCCGCAGAAAATCAACGGTCCCGGGAGGTGTGACCTCGCGGTATTGTTCGAGCAATGCCTTCATAGCCACCTCAGGTTCGGTGCTTACGCAGCCGCGAGTGCCTGATCACATAACTGCAGGATTTTCCCTCGCATCCCTTCAAGGCTAAGTCCAAGGCGGCCGACTTTCACGATGTCCTCCGCCAGGGTCTCGCGCCCAAGACCTTCTCTGCCCCCGATCCAGGAAGCAAAATCCCCCGGTGCCCGGCCTTTCCTCAGCCGCGCTTCGCAGACGTGATTAAAGACGGCTCCCATGTCCACGCGCGCCAATCCGTCCCGGAATTCGCGAAGCGTCCACACCTTCAGATCCAAATCCGCCTCGATCACGTGAGACCGGACAAATTCGAAAGGTTCGCCGGTGGTGCAGACGGGTACGGTCTTGATGTGGTTCAGGTGGTCCCCCATAATCGTGAGGATTTCGCTTCGCACAGACTCGATGTCGTCGAAGTCGAAGGGGTCGAGTACGCCGAGACGCTCTCCGAGGACCCTGTCCTGCGCGTGTAGCGCCACCCACGTGGCAAAGTCGTTGGGAAACACGCCCTGGATGTACGCATGACGCAGGTAATAACTATGGGTGTGATAGTAGATGCTGTCTGGTGGAACTTCTTCGATGATCTCGATCAAGCGCGCTTCGTCCATGGCCCGCTTTCCGAGAATCTCGCGGAGTTCCATGCACGAGACAAACCGAAATGATTCTTGTGCGCGGTTGTCAGTCATCGGATTCGATTCTAATTCTAAACCCCGAGATTTTGAATCCCTCTTTAGGATTGCCGTCTGATTTCACTCGCAAGATTCCGATCACCGCCGCTCATTCTTCATCACAAATGCGTCAAGTCATCAGGCCGGCGGGTTCGTGGTTTATTGCCAAAACGTTGCTCCAAAAACTCTTTTGCCAGATCCTTGGCCCCTAAGCCGAAGGCGAGTGCGGCCGCCAGAACCACGCCTCCGAGGGTAATGCCGAACCCCACGGCGACGATATTGCCGGCGATGCCCAGCTGTTCGAGCGCCATGGCGGCCGCAATCAACTGAACGGCCCACCGTGAACAGGCGGCGAGGATTCGCGCGGGCGGCACACCGGCATTCACGGCCCCGATCAGCACTGTTTGCGAGACGAAATTGGACAACAAATATCCGGCCATCACGATGAGGATGGCCATGAGCAAATGGGGCACATAGGCCAGCAGGGATTGAGCGAACTGATTGAACGGATGAAGATTGAGCGCGCTCAGGCCGGCGATCATCGCGAACAGCAAGACCATCCAATAGACGGCGCGCCCGACGAGATACGAGGGGTCCGATTTCACGCCGCCTCGCGCGAGCGCCACGCTGACGCCGAGATGATCGCTCAGATTGTCGAGACCGACCATCCGCAGGACCCGGTGAGCGAGATAGGCGATGATCCATGCCAGTCCCCATCCAACGGAGAGAATAATCGTCATGGCGAGGACATTCGGCAGCAGCGTGAGAAACTGCCCACCGAGGGTCCTCAGTGGCTCGAGTAACGCGGTATCCCAGAATTCCTTCATGCGCGTTCCTCCTGCGGAGACCAGCGTTGCACCAGATAATCTTTTCGCTTTTCGAACGTCTGGGAGAGGGCCTCGATCCTGCTTTCCGCCTCCGCGGACGTGAGCGCCTGTGTTTCCAGGACAAAGGAGGCGGTCCGGCCAAGGTACAGCGGCGTGAGCGCCTTGAGCAGGTGCTCCCGTGGCAGGACATAACGGTGGTGCGCCAACGCGGCGTCATAGATGATCTGCGTCCATAAATCATCGGAGATGCGGAAGGCGCGAAGCGGGCACGTCGCCAGCGGGAAGAGGGCCTCGACGGTGTCCGGTTGGAGCATCTCGCGCCAGATCGGCCCCAGGTCGGCGAGCCCCTGACGAAATGTGACGATCATATCGTCCACATTGACGTGGACCGGTTCCACTGCGACTTCATATTGAAAGCCGTACAGCCTGACCGGCGCCGATCCCTCTACCTGACGCCACACGGAGTGGTGCTCTTCCATCAAGGCGAACAACGCACCTGTGACTTGCACCAGCATGTCGGAAAGATCGGCGGCAGGATCTTTAGGATTATGGATTTTCGCGCCGAGAAAGCTCTGGCAGACTCTCGCTCCGGAGGCGATGGCCTCCGTGGTCATCCAGATATCAATGCCGAACCGGGCGACGTCCGACTCCCAGACGTGTTTGTCGAGATAATGTCCGACCAGCGCGCGGGAAAAACCGAATTCTCCGCCGATCGGCTGGCGGATTCGTTGCCCATATAAGGCCCGTGTCAGGGGGTACGCAATACTGTTGGTGATGGTTCCGTCATACTTATGGCGAAGGTAATAGGGCGCTACGTAATCATAGCCTTCATTCAGGAGGGGGCGGAGCAACATCTCAATCCATTCGGGGGTGATGCTGCGGAGATCCGAATCCACCACGGCGCATGCCTTTGCCTTCATACGCCTCGCAATTTCGAAAATCGTCCGAAACGCGCTTCCTTTTCCCGGAATACCCTGGTACGGAGTAATGATTTTTTGAAGTGGGCTCTGGCGGTCGCTGATCAGCATGGCTTCGAAGTCGACAATCGCCTGTTCGACCACCTCCGGTGTGCCGTCGGAGGAACCGCCGTCGGAATTCACGAGGACGGCCCGAAAGCCGTGAAAATATTTGGCCAGCCCCGCGCTGACCGCTCTCACCACGTGGCCGATCGTGGAGGCATTGTTGAAGCTGGGGATGCCGACGAGCACCTCCGTCTCGCCGATCTCCTCGACGATGGTTTCCGTCGCAGGATTGAGCGGAGTCGGCATAGGCGTCGCCCCCAACCCTACCGGCCCTCCGCCCGCGGATTCCAGGCATGGTCCCGCTCCACTGCATCCAGCAACAGGTTGAAAACATCCGGCGCCGCCGCCGTCACGCGGCTCCAGTTTGAAATCATGGGAATCCAGAGCGGATCGTCAAGAAAGACCTCGGCGGCGAGCTTGAGGCCTTTCAGAAAGCCTTCGACCGCGGTGCGCTCCAGGTGACGATCAAAGGCGAGACTGTTGATTGCCGCGTCATCCTGGTAGCGACTGATCGCTTCTTGCGCGGCTTGGAGATAGGTGGCCCGCAAGGTCTTCAGCATGCCCTCGGTCAAGACGACCCCTTCGCTGGCAAGGTTGCGAAAGAGGGACTTTGCAATGTCGACGCACATCTTCAACAACCCTTGACTCGTATCATCCGTCGACAAGTCCTGATGCTTATGCTCGTAGGCATCGGCGATGTCGGCCTGGCAGATGCGGCGCAGCGCGCAATTGCGGTAGACCTCCGCCAACATGCCGACCTCCAGTCCCCAATCGCCGGGAATGCGATTGATCCAGGCGAGGTCCCGCACCATCGCGAATTCCCCGGCTAGCGGGTATCGAAAACTGTCGAGAAAGGTCAGCAAGGGCTGTGGGCCTACAATATGCTGCAAACTTCGGATCAGGGGTGTGAAAAACAGCCGGGTGACGCGGCCGTGCAAGCGATCCGTCACGCGACTGTAGTAGCCCTTGCAGAATTCATAGCCTAGGTTTGGATTCGCGATCGGAAAACAGAGCCGCGCAAGATACTCACGGCTATAGCTCGTAACGTCGCAGTCGTGCAACGCGATGACCTTGCTTTCCCGCCGGGCCAAAATATAGCCGAAGGCGATCCAGCATCCCCGGCCTTTGCCCTGGGGACCGATATCAATTCCTTGCGAGACCAGCAACTTCAGAATGTCCTGAATGCGCGGCCCGTCGTTCCAGATGAGCCGGATTCGCTGGGGCAAGCGGCTGAAGTATTCCTTGGCAAGGCGGAACTCCAGAGCGGACGCCCGATCGAGGGAGACGACGATTTCGTTGACGTATGGAACGGCCGAGAGTGTTTCGAGAATGTCCTTCAAGGCCGGCCGCTCAATCTCGGCGTACAGGGCCGGCAACACGAGGGCGATGGGATTCAAGACTGCATGCCGTACCAAATCCGCTTCAATACGATCGAGATTCGCAGGACCCAGGCGGTGCAAGACTGTGACGATGCCGTTCTGATGAAAATCGGACATCGCGCCTCCTTCGTTCCGCGGGGTAGAGCCTCAGCGGTCAACAGGGTGAGGAGCGGCGCGAGGGACTCGCAGAAGAAGACCGTTCAAGGGGGCCATGCCGAGACTCGTTGCGCGCGCCCTGACCCATTCGCTTCGCCTCGGTGCTTGAGCACGAAAGAGACCACCTTGCCTTTCAGTAGAGGACGCACTTGCAGGTCAATTGCAGGCGGCCGGTCGTCAGTTCTATCCTGCCTCAGGAGATAGACCTCCACAAGACAGTCGCGGCAGAGCGCCAAGTGCCATGCGCGATAATCGTACCCGTATCCCTGATCGAAGAGATCCGTCCATTGTTGCCGGCTCAGACAGGGGAAATGCTGCGGTTCACTCTTGCGATAGTGACTCTGAATGGTGCGGATCAGCCGTTCGGTCTCTGCATCAAAGTTCTTCCCTCGGTGCTTTTGATCCTCGATCTCCTGAAGATCTTCATCGGTGATACCGATTTCCGTCATGGCTCGCTCCCATCCTGTGCGGCGCCAGCGCTCAAAATTTTTATAGACGCGCTGACTTTCCGCAGCCCCGAGTCCAAGGACCTTGACGACCTGGCCTTGTCCGAATCCATAGAGATGGTAGAAGAGAGCCATCAATGCATCGCGGCTCACCACGGCGCGTGACGTGAGCCCGTCCAGGAACCGTCCCAGCGGCGAGAGCAAGCCCTGGTGATAACACAGCGGTTCTGCCTGGCTGAAGTACTTGGCGATGAGGCTGTCCAATAAAAGAAAGGGACGGCAAGGAACTTCCGCGCGCCCGCACACCAGGAAGCGCTCCAAAAATTCATACCCCCAGCGTAATGCCAGTTTCTCGTGGCTGATATCGTCCGCCCACTGGCCGGTTTCGCGCAGAAACCGTCGCGTGTGGGTTGTGGCTCTATCCAGCAGGTTGGGCAATGCGTCCGCTGTCAGCCGGTCGAAATCCTCGACAGTCGTCACTACCGTGCCGGCTGTTTCCGAGGCCTCCCGCGATTCACCCATGCTGATCGCTCCAGTTAACGGACACCCTGACAACCGAACGCCGGTGGTCGTTATATGACTTTCGGGCGTTCTCCAATGCCACTTTGTCCAAGAATGTTCACCTTAAGAGCTATTGTCGCGCGGTCGTTTGCCCTTTAGATTTTGCTACTAAGCACGCGGAGATAGAAAGCCATCAAAAGAACTAGCAAAAACAAAGGAGGCCGTTATGGTTGCACGAACGCTGAAAGTGGCGGGACCGAGGAATTTGATTCTCGGCCTGACCATGCTGACGCTATCGGTGTTACCGGCCGGTGCGTTTGCGGCTGATGGGGATCACGGGTGGATATCGTTGGGGCCGCGAGCCACCTATTTTGTGCCGAAGAACGACAATTGGAGTGACGGACATTTCTTCGGCGGCGCCCAGTTACGCCTGCACATGGGGAAAGTCTTCGCCATTGAAGGCTCGGCGGATTATCGCCGCGAACATTTCGACAGCACGCGGGTGGATACATACCCGGTGCAGGTCTCTTTGCTGGCGTACCTCTTTCCGGACAGCCCGATCACTCCGTTCGTACTGGGTGGGGGCGGATGGTATTACACACATGTAAAAGGCCCCGGCGGATTCGATGACACGCAGAACCGATTCGGCGCGCACGCTGGAGGCGGGCTTCAATTTTTTATGAGTCGGTATTGGTCCATTGATGCCACCTACCGGTATATTTGGCTGGAAGATATCAAGTCGAAAGATGTGACTCTGATCGATAAAAAATTCGACGATCGAGGGCACATGGTGACCCTCGCGTTGAACTATCATTTCTAAAAAGCATTCGGAAGCCCCGAATAGGTCGGGGCTTCCTCGTCTCCTCTTCCTCATGCTTTCAGAATCCAGTGCCAGCGCTTCGCCGGCAGGCTTGACTTGTTTGCGGGCGCGTGTGGTATAAATTACACGTCCGTTCACATACCTCGAAAAACATCCAGGATTCCGTCGTTGGCGATATTTTAGCAACTTTACCTAAGGAGGTTTTAAGCATGAAGAAGGTAGGAATAATCTCAGCGCTCGCCCTCGGGGCGGTCGCGTTCCTCGCCGCTCCAATGGCTTGGGCGGGCGGAACGGTCGAAGGAAAAGTCACGTTCACGGGAAAGGCCCCGGCCCCCAAGGAGTTCTTATTCTCGAAATTTCCGAACCCGAAGTTCTGTGTGAAAAATCCGAACAAGGACGCCAAGGGTGAAAAACGCCTTCTCCATGAAGTTCAGGTCGAGAAGGATGGGAGCCTTAAAAATGCCGTAGTGGCCGTGACCGGCATCAACGATGAAAAGTTTCAAGCCGAATACAAGGGCGATGACGTCCAGGCCGAACTCTGCGAATTTAAGCCGTACACGACGGTGGTCGTGGCGAATCAATCGTCGTTCCGCGTGATGAACAACGACGCGGATCCCGACGACCCCAAGTCGGTGAAGGGCGTGCTGCATAACCCGCATTCTTTCGAGGTGCTGGGGTCTGCTTCAACGACGATCTTCAACATCGGTCTTCCCGAAAAGGGCAAGGGGCTTGACAAGCCGATCAAGTTGAGAAAAGCCGCGCAGGGTTCTGTCTTTAAGATGATCTGTGACCAGCACGAGTTCATGCAGGTGTGGGCGCTTCCTGTGACGAGCCCGCATTATGCTGTGGTCGGCGAGGATGGCAAGTTTGAGATCAAGGACGTCCCGGCCGGCAAGTATAAAGTCGTGGCCTGGCATCCGGCTTTGAATAAGGGAAAACCCATTGAGCAGGAGCTGGAGGTAAAGGATGGCGCCGCGGCTACTGCGAAGTTCGAATTTAAGTAAGCTGTTTCATCGGGCGCAACATCAGGCGGCGGGATGGCGGTATCCCGCCGCTTTTTTTTGTGGCTCTCAGCCCACCCGTGATATCGCCCGCCGTCCTTGCCTTCCGCGCGAAATTTAACATAGAATTCAAATTTTTCGAGGAGGTTCTGTTGGCCCGCTCCCTTTCTCTCGCCGAGATTTTTCAGCTCGGCTACTATTGGGAGAGCAAGATTTTACTGACGGCAGTCAAGCTCGATCTTTTCGGGACGTTGGCACCGTTACCGGCCACTGCCGTCGAAGTCGCCAGCCGCCTGCGTACGTCTCCAGGACCAACCGAACTGTTGATGAATGCCCTGGTCTCCATCGGGTTGCTCCGGAAGGACGGAGCCCACTACGCCAATGCGCCTGAAGCGCAAAACTTTCTCGTGAAAGAGAGCCCGTCATATGCCGGGCATCTCCTGCTGTTGCAGGATGCGGAATGGGCGAATTGGGGACAATTGGAAACCGCGGTTCTGACGGGCAAATCCCCCGTGAGGGAGCACCTCTTTCGATCCGATCCGGGCTTGGCTGAAAATGTGTTGATGGTCCTGCATCGCGTGGCGCTGCAGCACGCCCCAAGCCTCGCGAAACAAGTGGACCTCAGCAGTGCGCGAACGTTGCTGGATCTCGGAGGCGGGGCTGGAACGCATGCCATGACCTTTTGCCGAACCTATCCAGATCTGATCGCGACGGTCTTTGATCTTCCGGAAACCCTCGGGACGACCGAGCGGATGGTGAAAGAAGCGGGACTTGAGGGACGGGTTCATTTGCAGGCCGGAGATTTCAACCGAGACGCGCTTGGCGGACCGTATGACGCGGTGCTGATGTCGGACATTCTGCATTATCAAGAGTCATCGGCGAATGCCGCATTGGTGGCGAAAGTCTACCGAACCCTGGTTCCCGGCGGTCGATTGGTCATCAAGGATCGGTTTTTGGATCCTGACGGGACCAGCCCCGCCTGGACCGCGGTGTTTGCGGTCCACCTGCTCGTCAATACGGAAAAGGGGCGCTGCTATACGATGGCCGAAGCGGAGCAATGGCTGAAGGATGCCGGGTTCACCGCTATTCACGAGCGTGACCGCTCTTCCTTGGTGGAAGGTGTCAAATGAAGGAGCTACTTGCGCGCCCGGGATTCCTCGGTACGGCCGCGTCACTCGGTGGAGATCTCAGTCAACTCATGGCGATGGTGTTCACGGGGCTGTTCATCATCGGTTGGGTCCAAGCGCGGAAAGGATTGGGCAACGCGCATCATTGGCTGGTACTTGGCGGCATGGTCACCATGCTCGCTTTTTTTACCAGCTATTATCTGTTCCGCCAGTTAGGAGTTCTGGCCTTTGAAGGCCGCACCGGTTTCGGCGGTTCAGATTTCATGTACTACCAAGTCTTTATCCCTTTATTGACGTTCCACATTACGTTGGTCATCGTTGGATTGATCATGGCGGTCTACATGATCATCCTCGGTTTTCGAACGCAACGCTTTATGGGCGGCCAGCGGGAACTCCGTCCGGGCGTCCTCAGGGTCTCTCGTGACACACTCATGAAGATTTTCGGCATCAGCGCGGCCGTTCTGCTGCTGCTGTATGCGGTGGTCGGCACCCGCTTAGGATCGGATTTTTCGTTCCGCCGCTTGATCGTCTATCTCTCAGGAGTGCTGGTTATCGGTTTCGTCCTCACCGTGGAAAAAGGACTGGAACGGTTGTGGCCCGACGGGGAGCGCCGGCATCGCATCCTCGGCCGGTTTACCATGGTCATTTATTGCATTCTGTTTCTGACAGGGACCGGAACCTATACCCTCCTGTATATCCTCTATCCAGGGAAAATCGGATGAAGCCGGCAAGCTTGTCTATGAAGGTCTCCTGCTGTTGCGGCGCCGCCATGGAGACCAGGGCGCTTGAGGAAGCGTCACCCTTGCTCTATCACCTCACGCTCGCGTGCCTTGCGTGCGCGAACTGGATGGCGGTGTCAGGCCGGCCCGAGGAAATTGAGCCTTGGGTGACGCGCACACTCTGGTCACGTGAAGCGCGCCATGAACTCGAACGCCTTCCTCCTCATATCGAGCCCTTGGTACGAGGGGAGGTCGAGACCTATGCCGATAAAAACGGCGTCTGTCTGATTACGCTGTCGCTCCTGCAGGAAGCGAGGAATCGCGGCCAAGTTTCGTGGTCGAGGGAGGCGGGGGAGCGGCTTGCCAATATTCCGGCCGCGGTCCGTGCCATGGCGAAAATCGAGATCGAACGGATGGCGATCGAGCGGGGGCTGCCGGAAGTGACGGAGAGCTTGATGAATGAAGCGAAGCTGAAGTTCTTAGGCATGCGGGGATAGCGCGCATGTTGCATCGTATCGCTATGCGGGTGCTGCCATCGTTGACAGGCCCGGTGACGGAGGATGCCTTCAGAAGGCGCAAGCGCATTGTGATGCTGTTTCCCGGCCTGGGCGCCTTCGCGCTGTATCGTATCCTCCAAGGAGGCGGATGGCATCGCGACATTCTCGTCCTGCTCGCGGTAAGCGGTTTATTCTCCGCCGCGGTTGCGGTCATCGCCTATGCTCTTGCGCGCAGACGCCGGATTGTGGAGGGCCTTCGGGACGAGCCGCTCGTCACGCTTTCTTGGGTCGCATGGCAGATCGGTTTCGTCTATGCCGTGCAGCTCTCGCTCATGGTGCTTGGCCTGCTCAAAATCGTTTCGTATAGCTATACGGTGCATCCGGATGGGTCCGCCATGATGGCTTTGATCATTGCCTCCACCTCCGTGGCACGCGATGCATTTGAACTGGGACATCTGCGGTCAGTGCAGGGCGCGTTCTTTCCGGTGCTGGCCGATGAACGGGGGCCTTGGACATTCCTGAAAAGCCGGCCTGACCTGTGGGGATCACCGGTCGCCTGGACCACCGTGACGGTTTCATTGCTGTATGGACTGCTGGGCGGGACCGCGGCTTGGATCGCAACGGATATCGGGCAATTGCTTGTCGGCGGAGTGTTTATCGGGGGCGCGGCGACCGTCGCATATGTATCCGGGCTGCGGCCTTCAGCGGGCATCCGGCAGAGCATGACCGCATATTCCTGGCGAGAATTGTTGCGATTCTTCGCCTGGCCGGGGCTCGCGTTTGCATGGACATATTTCCTGACGGTGTTCGGTGCCGCTGCCTATCTTTTCGATGTTTCCGATCTCTCGCTATTGTGGCGGACGGCTGTGACGGGGGGAACTGCGGGGCTCATGAGTACGTATTGTTATTATCTCGGTCGATGCCGTTGGCAGGAGGAAAACCTGCATGGTAAACTTTCGCCCTCAATGCTCCGCTGCCCGTTCATTCTCGGTGTATTAACTTCCAGGAAAGTCTGACGTGCGAGTCCTGCGGAACCTCTTGAGCAGCCTGTTTCTGTCGTCGTGGGTAGTGCTGTCACTCGTCGGTCCGTCAGCCTGGGCGGACGAACGTCCTTATGGAGCCCCTGCCGCGGAGATTTCAGATACCGTTCCTGTGCTGCCTGGAACGGACGTCTTCTACGGAACGTCAGGACAACAACTGGGCGATCCCGTTCCGCCGGCGAGCGCGGGTGACTATCCGCGGTATCGCAATGTGAACAGCCGGTTAGCCGTCTGGATCGTTACCCAACAACATACCTATTTCGGAGGCTTTGTTCTTGCGCTGCCGATCTTCTGCCTGATCATCGAAGTCATGGGCATCTTCAGCCGGGACCCGGTGATGGCGGCGCGCTATGATCGCCTAGCCCGTGATTTTCTCCGCATCAGTCTCATTGCGTTCTCAGTTTCCTCTTTACTCGGAGTGACGCTTGTGGCCGTCCTGCTCACGCTCTATCCCAGCTTCTTGAAATACATCTCGGGCGTATTTAAGGCCATGATGTGGATCTACGCCCTCATCTTCCTGGCTGAGAGCGGGACGCTCTACCTCTATTATTATTCCTGGGACAGGATGCGCGCCGGCCTGCGGAAGTGGCTGCATGCCTCGATCGGTGTGATGCTGAATGTCTTCGGAACGGTCCTTCTATTCCTGGCGAACTCCTGGGTCTCCTTTATGATGTCTCCTGCCGGCGTTGACCAGTCGGGACGTTATCTGGGCAATGCCTGGCACCTTCTCCATACCGCGCTGTGGAATCCTTTCAATCTGCACAGGTTTCTTGCGGACATGATGACGGGCGGCGCGGTGGTTCTGGGATATGCGGCGTTTCGCTTCCTGACGGCAAAAAGCCACGACGAAAAGGGCTATTACGATTGGATGGGGTACGTGTTTATGTTCCTCACGATGGCGGCGCTGATTCCCATGCCATTCGCGGGGTACTGGTTGATGCGATCGGTCTATGAGTTCAGGCAGCAATTGGGCGTGACAATGATGGGCGGCATGCTGAGTTGGATGTTCGTGCTGCAGGCCATCGCCGTGGGGGCGCTCTTCATTGGCGCCAATTACTATCTCTGGCAGGGCATGGCCCGCATGCCCGGAGCCGATCGGTATGAGCGGTATATCAAATATCTCTTGTACGGTCTGGGGGTGAGTTTTCTGGTCTGGTTCACGCCGCATACCTTGTTCATGACGCCGGAGGAGGCGAAGGCGATCGGCGGTGCGCAACACCCGGTGATCGGAAACTTCGGCGTGATGTCGGCCAAGAACGGTGCGATCAACCTGATGATTCTTCTGTCCGCGTTGAGCTACATCTGCTACCGGCGAGCGAA
>VBOG01000108.1 GCA_005877815.1 Nitrospirota bacterium | reverse complement strand
ACCCGCCTCCGCGGTCGCGGCGCCAAGCGCATCATAAGCCTGGAAAACCTGCGGATACCGTTGTTGAAACTGGAGGTAACGAGCCGGTAATTTGTTCAGACCGGGAGTGTGTGATTGCGTCTGTTCGGGCATAAAAACACCTTTCCGTTGGTTTTTCCAACTGTAGCTGTTTCGCACCGAACTGCAAAGCTTCTTATGATGAACTGGGTCGGGTCGAAGGAACAGAAAGGAATTCTCTCGCTTTTTGGAAGATGCGAAGCGCGGGATGATCTGACTGCGCTCCTGCTTTGTGTGCCGGCGCGCCATCTCCAAGCTCTTAAGGCCTGAACACATGGGATACTTCGCCGCCGCGGGAAGAACACCAGGCCTCCAACCGCGGCTGCTGTCTGCAAATAATCCAGCAGCGAAGGACTTGGGTCCGCGGGCCCCGTTGCGTCGGTGACCAATACCACCAGCGCGCCTTCTCGCTGATGGTCCCGCAGGCCCATGCATAGACCCAGCCAGGACTGCATGTGGTCTGGCAAAAGCTGATCAGCGCATTGCCAATACCAGAATATCCGAATGAGGGCAGTGTGGGCGGCCGCGATGCCAACGGCTGGCGCGTCCAGGTCCTCGAAACGGAAGAACGTCGTGTCTCACGGCCACTCTGACGCCACATGCCTGATGAGCACTTCAGCGCTGCAAGCGCCGTCATCATCAGCAAACGCGATGGAAATTTTTAACGGACCCTCGGTCAATCGTCGACTTTTCATGGAGCGGACTTTAGGCACGCACCATGCCAAGAGGATTTTTCATCAAACTCCCCACCAAAGACATCTGCCCGAGTGTTTTTATTTCTACAGCGCGACTGAGATTCGACACCGCGTCGAATGGCCGTCGCGGCCCTTCCTTGACCGGCTCTGTTACAGTGATAAGATGCCAAACTGGCAGCCAGGCATTGATCGGCGAGAGCGTTGGCCGTACTTCGAGCTCATGGGTTATCAGTGCGGCCAAGTATATGTCAAAACCTGACAATCCACCGCGTCCCGCTGCAGCGGGATCAGCGATTTTGAGGTACGGATTGTCGGTCGTATCCGTCGCCATCTCGACGTGCCTAACGGTTCTGTTAGAAGGTTTCACATTCCGCACCCCGCTGTTCTTTCCGGCCATCCTGCTAAGCACGTGGTTCGGGGGCACAGGGCCGGGATTGCTGTCCGTACTGCTGTCGGTCTTGTCCATCAATTTCTTCTTGCTCGAACCAAAGTTTAAATTTGGTTTTGGTATTCACGATATTCCCCACACAATCAGCTTCCTTCTTGGCGCTTTGCTTATTAGCTGGTGGAGTGCCGCGCGCAAACGCGCCGAGGCGGCGTTGCGGGACAGAGAAGAACAGCTCCGCAAAGCCCGCGATGAGTTGGAAGCTAAGGTTGCAGAGCGGACTGCAGATCTCGCCCAGACTAACGAGCAACTGCGCAAAGAGATAGGCGACCGCAAGCGGGCTGAGGAGCAATTGCGGCGAGCGGAGGCACAAGCGCGCAAAGTTATCGACGCCATCCCCCAGCAGATCTGGAGCGGACCGGCCGACGGCTCCCTCGATTATTGCAACGACCAGTGGCGCGCCTACATGGGACTCGGGCAGGAAGAGATCCAAGGTGATGGCTGGCAGAGCATGTTGCATCCCGATGACAGGGATCGCGTCTTGAAAGCCTGGCGCGAATCAGTGGTCAATGGAACGCCTTACGAACAGGAAGAACGCCACCGCGCAGCCGACGGAACGTACCGTTGGTTTCTCTGTCGCGGCGTACCGCTGAGAGACGGAGAAGGACGCATCGAAAGATGGTACGGGACGAATACCGACATCGAGGACCGCAAGCGTGCGGAAGAAGCCCTGCGCGAGCAGGCCAACCTGCTCAATCTCACGCACGATACGATTTTCGTGCGTAATATGAATGATGCCATCACCTACTGGAACCGCGGCGCGGAGGAACTGTACGGGTGGTCGCGAGGGCAAGCGCTCGGCAAGATTTCGCACGAACTGATGCAGACGGTCTTTCCTGCGCCGTTCGAGCAAATTCAGGCCGAATTGCTGAGTACTGGCCGCTGGGAAGGTGAACTGGTGCACGCCAAAGCAGATGGAATTCAGGTCGTCGTGGCCAGCCGTTGGTCTTTGCAGCGAGACGAGAAAGGCCGGCCGATTGCCATCCTCGAGACCAATAATGACATGACCAGGCAAAAGCGTGCCGAAGAGGCTTTGCGCCAGGCGCAGGCGGACCTCGCGCACGTCAGCCGGGTCACCACCATGGGTGAATTGACCGCCTCCATAGCCCATGAAGTCAACCAGCCACTCACCGCGGTCGTCAACAACGCCAATGCCTGTCTCGACCTCCTGCCGAAGGGCGTTCCGAACGTGGAAGAAGTTCGAGAAGCGCTGGCGGAGATAATTGACGATACCGACCGCGCGAGTGCCGTTATCATGCGCGTCCGGCAGTTGGCGAAAAGGGCGCCCATCGAGAAGTCCCTTCTCGATCTGAGGGGTGTCGTCACGGATGTTCTGGCCCTTGCTCGTTATGAGTCGGCTACGCGCCGCATCACGATCCGCACCGACCTGCCCCAGGACTTGCCCTTAGTCTCCGGGGATCGTGTGCAACTCCAACAGGTTTTGCTCAACCTGGTGATAAATGGAATGGATGCAATGAACACAGTCGAGGAATCGAAGCGTGTCCTGACAATCTGCGGGCGCCGCGAAACACGGGATGGAATGCTGGGGGCGTTGCTCAGCGTGCAGGATTCAGGCACCGGGCTCAAACCCGAGGAAATGGACCGGCTCTTCGAAGCGTTCCATACCACGAAACCGCAGGGGATGGGAATGGGGCTGGCGATCAGCCGCTCGATCATCGAGGCTCATGGCGGGCGGCTGTGGGCCGAGTTGAACCAAGGGCCAGGTGCGACCTTTCTGTTCAGCCTGCCGGATGCAGGCGATGCCGCATCATGACCGAGTTCGAGCCAATCGTATTTGTCGTTGACGACGACCTGTCGGTTCGTCGTTCCACCGAGCGCCTTATTC
>VBOG01000109.1 GCA_005877815.1 Nitrospirota bacterium | reverse complement strand
CGCATCACAGAACCTTCACTGGGAAAGATTCGTATTTGGGGACGAGTAGCGAGTTTGCTGGAAGTTGGCACTGGTTTTCACCCCGAGCTCACCGGGCGGGAGAATATTTATCTCAATGGAGCGATTCAGGGAATGGTTCGAGCCGAAATTGAAAGGAAGTTTGACGAGATCGTAGCCTTTGCGGAGGTCGAACAGTTCCTGGATACACCGGTCAAGCGATATTCTTCGGGAATGTATGTGCGTCTGGCTTTTGCGGTGGCGGCGCATCTCGATCCGGAAATTCTCGTCATTGACGAGGTTTTGGCAGTCGGCGATATCCAATTCCAGAAAAAATGTCTCGCGAAGATGGACAATGTCGCAGCCGAAGGACGGACAATCCTATTGGTAAGCCATAATATGGCAACCATTCTGAGTCTGGCGAATCGCTGCATACTCCTGACCTCTGGGCGGATCGTTTCGGATGGGAAGCCCATGGAAGTTGTGAGCGAGTACCAAAATACCTACCAAGACGAAAGCTTCGGTCAGACTGATTTGACGAAAGTTGAACGCTACGGAACAGGCGATGCCAGATTTCTGTCAATTCACTTACAGGCGCGAGGGCAAGATGGGGCGCGGCTTCCCTTTCCGGAGACTGGGTGCGATCTTGAGTTTGAAATCACGCTCGAAGCCAGAGAGCAGATCAGCTCCGTAACCACCGCTCTGATAGTGTATGACGAGTTGGGCAATCGACTCATAGACGCCAATACCTTACTCAAAGGACAGTCAGTAAGCCTGTTAGCCAAAGAACGAAAGACTATTCGGTTCCTGCTCAAGAATGTTCGGCTCAAACGGGATCTCTATACCGTTGGGCTATGGCTGGGAATTTTGAACGTCGCCGACATCGACGGAATTCGATACGCCACGACGTTTAAGATGGAGGCCGTCAGGGAGGATATTCTGTATGCGGCCCCATTCCCAGGGGTGTACGCCTGTGAGTTCTCTTGCCAAGTCCTTGAAGCGGTGTGATTAGAAAATGAAGCTGCTGATTCAGAATCCGGGTCTGCGTGCGGTGCTGAAGACGATCCGCCATCCCATCCAAAAGCTTTTCTTGCACGGAGTGTATCGTCGCATTGAACAGTTGGAATATCGTTCATTCAACCGCCGGTATTATGCAATCGAGCAGGTGACGGAGTACTTAATTGGCGCCCAAATTCCCGGCGATTACTGTGAGTTCGGCGTGTATCAAGGTGCGACTTTCTCGCATGCGTTTAAAATGATGGCCTCGTATTTTCCTCCCATGCGATTTGTTGCCTTCGACTCCTTTGAGGGGTTGCCGAAGCCGCAGGGCATCGACGCAACAGATGGTTATTCAAGCCACTTTTATGAGAGGCAATTTTCCTGTTCTGAAGAGGACTTTATTCGCAATTTAAGGCGCAACGGGGTGAATCTCTCGCGTGTCCGGACTGTAAAGGGGTGGTTCGATAAGACGTTGACGGGAGAGGCCGCGACCTCGCACGGGGTGGATCGCATCGCCGTTGCCTGGATTGATTGCGACCTTTATGAATCGACCATTCCCGTTCTTGATTATTTGACAGGGCGAATGGGTCCCGGTTCAGTAATTGCGTTTGACGACTGGCGCTGCTTTCGTAATCTGCCTGACTTCGGTCAGCAACGAGCCGTTCGAGAATGGCTTGACCGCAACCCCGGCCTAGGACTTCAGCAACTGCTCTCGTTCGGATGGAATGGCATCGCCTTTACGGTTCAGAAGTGAAGGGGACGGTCTTTCAGCAAAACGAACAGGGAACTCAATCTCCGAAATGTCCTGTTTGCAGTGGGCAGCTCGTCCAATCCGATGCTGTATACAGTGTCGATGAACTATTTACGCTTTGGTCGCCAATCCGGTTCTCACCTCAGACTATCGAAGAGCATCGCCGTCAATCTCCCTCAACGGCGTTGTATGCCTGTGATAACTGCCGCCTAGAAATCTTTCTGCCTCCAATCATTGGTACACCTCAGTTTTACGTCGAGAGCTACAACCTGTTCGGTGCACAGGGCGAATCGGCGTTCGGATACTCGGCCGACAAATGGGATTTCGATGAGGCGATAAAGGATGTCGAGATTGACCACGCTGTGATTGAGATGGGTTGTGGGCCAGGAAATTTCTTAGCTAAGGTTCGGCCTCATGTTAGCCGAGTCGCTGGGGCCGAATACAACACGGCGGCGATAGATCAAGCTCGAGCAAAGGGACTCAGCGTGGTTCCGTTCGATGAAGCATTTTTGACATGCAAGGCAGAATTCGACAGAGTCTTTGCCTTTCATGTGCTCGAACATGTCGAAGTACCACTTGAATTTCTTGCCAGACTCCGTACGCTTTTGAAGCCGAGAGGAAAAATTGGAATATCGGTGCCGAATCAAGACGGTCCGATAGCCTTTATCCATCCCTGCATTCACAACATGCCGCCGCATCATGCTACACGCTGGCGATTGCGAACACTTGAGGCGGCAGCTCAACGGCTTGGGATGAAAATAGAACGAGTGAGTTATGAGCCCTTACTCCTCGAAAACCATTCATATTATTCATGGCATTGGGTTCATGATCGTTTTGGTGGTCCTGGTTTGTGGCGGAAATGGTTTTGCTGGACGCTTTCTCGTGGGTTGCAGGTGTGTTTTATGATTCTGCTGGGATGCGGGCTAACTTATTTTCGCCCTTTGCGGGGACAGTCAATCTATGTTCTATTGGCGATGCTCTGATGAGGCACAGGGAACGAATTTCGGTAGTACCTATCTCCTTCAGTTAGTGCGTTAGATCCATTTATTTGGAAGAGGTTGGTTTGTGGTCGAACAACCTACCTCTGGTACTCGCGCAGTTACGCGAGGTGCTGTTGGTGCGCTATGGGCGTGGACATCCACAATATTTAAGCTCATCCGGAGTTCACTGCTGAGATGTGTGGAGTATGCGGAATCGTTGGGCCTGCGGCGGTTGAAGGTGTGGCCAGAATGATCAAAGCGATGCACCATCGTGGGCCGGACGATTGGGGAATTTTTGAGGAAGAAGGGATAGCCTTGGGCCACACGCGACTTGCGATCATTGATACAAGTGCCGGCGGCCATCAGCCGATGTCAAATGCCGAACAATCGGTATGGATCACATACAATGGGGAAGCGTACAACTATCGTGAGGAGCGCGAGCGGCTCCGTCGGCAAGGATATTTATTTTCCACAGAGTCCGATACGGAGGTTGTGCTGCATCTCTACGAGGAATACGGGCTCAATTTCGCAATGCATGTTCGTGGCATGTTTGCTCTGGCCATATACGATCGACGACTGCTGCAGCCGCGTCTCTTGCTGGTCAGAGATCACTTCGGGATTAAACCCTTGCTGTTCGCGCGCCTTGGCTCATCATTGGCATTCGCGTCCGAGTTGAAGGGTCTCATCGCCAGCGGGCTGGTCGAAAGGCGAATCGACCCAGTTTCGTTGCGATTGCTGCTTACCCACGGCTCCGTCCCGCAACCACGGTCGATCATTCCAGGGGTTGAGATGCTCTTGCCTGGGCATCTCCTGGTCTATGAAGAGGGGGAGATTAATATACACCCCTACACCCATTTGCAGCGAAATCGAATGGCGTCCATGCGGACGCAGCCGTATCCGGAGCAAGTGCGAATGTTGCGTAATGCGCTCGAAGAAACGGTGGCCTCGCAGATGGTCAGTGATGTTCCTATCGGGGCATTTCTCAGCGGCGGCATCGATTCCGCCATTACGGCAGCACTTATGGCTCGGCATGGGGCAAGCCGTCTCAAGACGTTCTCTGTTGGATTTGGGTCAGAGGGCACCGATCTCGATGAAACGGATGATGCCTTGCGGGTGGCGCAGTTCATCGGAAGTGATCACACGCGGGTGGTCGTGACCGGACATGAGGTGCGAGACCGGTTGGATCACATGGCATATGCGTTGGATCAGCCCTCCATAGACGGCATCAATGCCTACCTTGTCTCGATGGCGGCGCGAGAATTGGTGACTGTGGCGGTATCCGGGACCGGCGGGGATGAACTGTTTGCGGGGTATCCGTGGTATGCAGAAATGGCGCGCTTCGATGCGCTGAAATCCCGAGGGGGAATTCGCGTCGAAGTGCAGGCATTTGTGGGCTCCGTCGCGAGGCACAAGTGGCTCGATCGAACGGTCTCGAGCCCGATTGGGAAGATTGTGGACCGGTTGCGAACCCTGGGAGCGTTTCTTCCTCACTACCGGCGCCAGTATCAGATCTTTGGGCCGAGCGGTGCCGCTGCTGTACTATCGTCTGATTGGGAATACAACAGCCGTGGGGCGCCAACGCCGGAGACAGTCATGGCCTGTGGAGATGAGTTAGCCGGTGGGTCGGCAGTCGACCGTGTCACCGCGCTCTGTCTTCGAGGCTATACGCAGAACCAGTTGCTAAGAGATATTGATGCCGTCTCCATGTCGCATAGCCTAGAAGTTCGGGTGCCATTTCTGGACCCGACTCTGTCCCGGCAGAAACGTGCGCGGGACATATCGTGAAACCGGTGTAAAACGGGTGCTGATTGATGCAGGGCGTGATCTTTTGCCGCCCGGAATCGACGAGCAGGTAAAGCGGGGATTTAGCATGCCATTTGCCGCATGGTTGCAGGGGCCGCTTCGCGGTGTGTTGCTGGACCGTCTTTCGCCAGCCACGGTGCAACGACGAGGAGTGTTCCGCCCGCAAGTCGTAGAATGGCATGTGCGAGAGTTTCTGAGCGGCCGATCAAGTTGGGTGTTTCCATGGCTCCTCTTGATGATCGAACTCTGGTGGTGTGAGGTCTTGGAGGACAAGGCCTAGGATGCCAGACGGTGGAATGGCCAATGGGCCTGAGCCGACGAAGGCGCTGTTTCTCTGCTGGGGATTTTCGATCCATGCGCGCCGGAGAATCCAAATATTCGTTGATGACGAGAGATTCAAGGTTGCTGTGGTGTCGACGTACAACTATGGGTTTGCCGGTGCGTTGAATGTTCTGCTCGGCGGTCTGGTCGTTAACCCCACCGGCTCGGTTCAGGTTAAGAGCCGAGGTCGATTGGAGTGTCTGATATCGCCGAGCATCAAAGAGATGTTGAAGAAGGTCCGCACGTTGACCGGCATCTGGTACGAGTTGTTCCAGGCCTGGCGAGATTTCAGAACTTTGCGCGACACGGTACGGGAGTTTCAGCCGGATGTCGTGTTCCTGCAGACCTTGCAATATCCTTCATATCTTGCGTATGGGTTGCCCCGTACTCTGCCGATTATGATCACATTCTGGAACGGCGATGTCACACACTATGCCAAATGGACGGGAATAGAGATGCTTATCAAGAAACTGCTTGTGGTCCATGGCATCAAAAGGGCAACAGCAATTACTGTAAACTCTCTGGCTGCCCACGGAAAATGTTTGGATCACGGAGGAACGCCCGAGAAGATCCACTTGATCCGTTACCCCGGGGCGGACCTTACACGTTTTCGTCGTGGGTCTAGAGATGATGCCAGGCGCAGGCTGGCAATCGATAAGTCACAGGTTGTGTTATGCCCAAGGGGGCTAGGAAAGTTCTTTAACAGTGACGTCATTGTTGAGGCGGCCGGAGTTGTGGTGCGAGAGACTCCTGATGTCCTTTTTCTTTTTATTTCCGGAGTTGGAGGTAAGAGTGAATGGGATCGACACATGAGACGTGCCAAGGAGTTGGGCATCTCCGACAATCTACGATGGGACGGGCAGGTGCCGTGGGAGGAAATGCCTACCTACTACCACTGCGCGAATGTCATGGTTTCTATCTTAGCCAAGGACTCCATGCCGAATTGTATGATCGAGGCCATGGCATGTGATCTGCCTGTCATTCTCGGCGACACGCTTCAGAGCCGTGAATGGGTAGAGAATGGCATAAATGGCTTCCTCTGCAACCCTGATGACATGCACCAGTGTGCTGAAAATATCTTACGTGTTTTGAACGACCCGGGTGAGTTGCTACGACAATTCGCTGCCATCAATCTGGACAAGGTTTCACGTGAGGCGGACAGCGCCGTGAATTCTGAGCGAATCAAAGAGCTAGTAAGAAAAACGGCAAAAGGTAGCGAGGGACAAGTTCCAGCAGCAGTTGCATCTGCGTTTTTATAAGGCTTTTCACCCTTCTGCTTCCCGGACACAAATGATATGGATAAGCTGGCAATAGATGGCGGTACACCCGTTAGATCTTCCTTATTAGCTTACGGCCGCCAGTTCGTCGACGACGACGATCGTCGTGCCGTGGATGCAGTACTGCGAGGCGACTGGTTGACCACAGGACCGACAGTTGCTGCCTTTGAAAAAGCCCTTTGCGAATATACCGGTGCAAAGTATGCAGTTGCGGTGAGTTCGGGCACTGCTGCATTGCATGCAGCTGCTTGGGCTGCAGGCATTGCCCATGACGACGAAGTAATCGTCCCCGCAATCTCCTTCGTGGCCAGCGCAAACTGTGTTTTATATCAAGGAGGGAAGCCTGTTTTTGCCGATCTTTGTTCAGACACACTAAATATTGACCCGGCAGATGTTCAGCGCAAGATTACTTCGAAGACACGCGCTATTATTGCAGTGGATTTTGCCGGCCACCCTTGTGACCATGACGTCTTGCATCAACTGGCAGATCACCACGGAATACCTGTCATTCATGACGCGGCACACTCCTTGGGGGCGACCTACACTGGGCGAAATGTAGGGACCTTGCAGCGGTTAAGTACATTGAGCTTTCATCCGGTGAAGCACATCACAACCGGTGAAGGGGGTGCGGTGCTCACCGATGATGACAAACTAACCAAAGCGATACGTTCCTTCCGACACCACGGCATTGACTTCGATCTGCATGTTCGCAACAAGACAAACTCTTGGGAATACGACGTGAGCACCCTGGGTTTTAACTACCGCATTCCCGATATCAACTGCGCGCTTGGTGTCAGCCAGCTTGTCAAGTTGGATGGTTGGCTAAAACGCCGACGGGCCATCGTGGCTGCTTATTATGAGGCGTTGAGTAGCTTGCCAATGCTCCAGTTGCCAGAAGAACGCCGCGACTGCAATTCGGCTTGGCATCTCTACGTCGTTCGCCTCAATACGAATTCGATTTCCGTTTCTCGGTCGCAAGTGTTTGCGGCGTTGCGTGCCGAAAATATCGGCGTGAATGTCCACTATATTCCTATTCCGTGGATGACCCACTATTCAAATCTTGGGTATAGAAGAGGTGGGTGGCCAGTTGCTGAGCGCGAATACGAACGACTGATTACTCTGCCCATTTTCCCAAGCATGACTGATCAGGATATTGACGATGTTGTGGTTTCTCTCAAGAAGGTATGGGAAGCGTACCGTCGGTAATACAGGAACGAGCTAGTTGACGCTCCTATGAGAAACACAACGCTTACTCTACGCTTAGCCGAACCCGATGATGTTCTGGACATCTTGCATTGGCGTAATGACACAGAGATAGGGCATGGTTTACTCGTGTGCTTGGCGATCCGGACCATATCTTGTTGCTTGGCTCCCATGCAGACAAAAAAGCAGGTATGGTGCGCTTTGATCGATTTTTTCCTGCACAGTGGGAGGTCAGTATTGTTCTTGCTCCAGAGTTGAGAGGTCAGCGATTTGGCGAGGAGTTGCTTACCATGGCGATACAACACTTTGTCTCGCTGCATCCTGAGGCGTCGTTGGTGGCAGAAATCAAGCGCAACAACACGGCAAGCTGCCGGCTATTCTGCGCACTTGGTTTTGTCCGGGAGGCTGATGACTGCGAACTGGCACGCTATACTTTGGCCAAACAAGAGCACAAATAGCCATTATTATTTGACCTCGTTTTTTGATGAATTCCTCGTGAACAATTGTCTGATCTGTAACTCCGTCGAGGTTAATCAAGTCTTCCGCAAAGCGGAATTTACTTATTTTCGTTGCCACTCGTGCGGCATGTTGCTCGTTGATCTGCAATTGGCGCCCGCCGAAGTGTTCTCGCATTATTCTAAAGCCTATTATGAGGCCGAAGCGTCTAGAACTGATGGCAGACGTGGCTATCCCTCCTACCGTAATGCCAGGGACACGCTGGAGGCCTCCTTTGTCGAGAAGTTGGCTGTTGTACGTCGCCACGTTCCATCCGGACGTCTCCTCGACGCCGGGGCGGCCTATGGGCTTTTCTTGTCAACCGCCGCTTCCCACTTTGAGGGGATAGGGATCGATGTCAGTGAATACGCTGCCTCTGTGGCTCGCGATGAGTTTGGCATGAACGTGCAAGCCCGGGATATCGAGAGAACTGGATTACCGGACGATCACTTTGATGCCATAGTACTCTGGGACATCATTGAGCATCTTATTCACCCCATAGACGCATTGAGGGAAATGCATCGCGTCCTTAAACCTGGGGGATGGATCTTTATCAGTACCGATGATGCAGCCCACTGGTTGCCTCGCCTCCTAGGGTCACAATGGTGGGCGCTCGCTGCCCCGTTGCATCTCTGCCATTTTTCAAAGCGGGGCATGACTGTCGCATTCCAGCGCGCCAGATTAGAGCTCAAGGAATTTGCCAAGGATCCGCGGCGCTACAGTGTGTCAGATATCATCAAGCACTTTGGGGTTTCCTATCAAAGTAGTTTTCTGGCCAATATCGGTACCTCGATGGAACAGAATGCGCTTGGCCGATGGGTGTTTCATGTCACACGGCCGGAACAGTTCATTGCGATAGGCCGAAAGCCGGGGGAGTTGATTGAAGGTCCTGTTGATCATTCCCGCCCATAACGAGGCGAAAAATCTTCCGCAGCTGATCGGCGACATCAGGGCTTGCAAAATTCAGTACGATGCCGTGGTGGTTGACGATGCTTCATCGGATGATACGGCCTATGTGGTGGCAGGACTTCACGTTCCGATCCTGCGACTGGCCGCCAACCTCGGTATTGGTGGTGCAGTACAAACCGGATTTAAGTACGCAGTGCTCAAGGGCTATGACATAGCGGTACAGGTTGATGGAGATGGCCAACATGATCCTACATGGCTTGAGACTATCATTGAACCTGTACGTCGTGGCGAGGCAGATTGTGTCATCGGGTCCCGCTATACGGGGAAAAATCCAGATGTTGATTATAAAACGCCATTACCGCGCCGTCTCGGCATGCATTTTTCCGTTGGTATGTTATTTTTGGCAACCGGGCTTCACATCACCGATACCACTTCAGGCTTTCGCGCATTGAACCGCCCCGCTTTTGAGTTTTTTGCGCGTTCCTATCCTGTTGACCACCCTGAAGCGGAAGCGCTTCTCATGCTGCACCAAAAAAACTTTCGCATTCTCGAGGTGGCTGTGAAGATGCGCGGACGGGTGCGAGGCAAATCCTTATTTACTTTCACCAATGCCATGCTGTACCCACTCCGCGTCATCATTGGGTTCATGGGACTGATCTTACAGAAAAAGGGTTAAACGAGATGTCTGAGGTTATCCAATTGCGTACCTGCGGCATGTTTCTCATCCTGCTCGTCCTCGTCTATACGCTACATCTTGTACGATCCAATCGTCTGAGCGCGCATTTAGCGATCAGCTGGATTATCGCTGAGTTGGTTTTTCTGATATTGATCCTATCCGATAATGTGTGGGCCTATGCCAAATCCTTAGTGGGTGAAAGTGCCGTCTTATATGGCGCGCTTCTACTGGGAACAGTATGGATTGTGTTTCTGATGCTGGACAGCCTTACCCGTATTTCGTCTCTAACGGTTAAGCTTAAAGAGGTAAACCAGGAACTTGCGTTGGCACTGCAACGCCTGGATTGCCTCGAAGAAAAGGACCGGAAAGGTCTTCTTTGAACCCGCGAGCAGGCCGTTCGAATAACGGGTCGACTTCTTATGACCAACCGTGAGAGTCCTGAGTTACAAGTTGGGGATCGGTCAGACGAGTCGTCATTGCGAATGCCGGTAGTCATAAAGGCGCTCCTCTTAGCTTGGATGGGAGCGAACGCATTCATTTTCGTTGCTGTATCGATCTCGCCAGACTGGCCCATTGCCACAGTACTACCAGAACTTATGTTACGTGCCCGTCACGTTTTGCTTTCCCTGTTCATCAACTAGCCAGTCTCCGACTTCCTCTTGATCATGATCGAGCTACTCATCACATGCGTCTACACGCTGGCATGCGTAGGTATGGGGCAATTGGCTCTCAGTGCCCTGGCAGGTCATGAATGGCCTCCGCTGTCCGCGTCCAGCACACCACACCTTGCAGGTAGGTTTATTCTTGGGCAAGCAGTGCTGGCGGCCATTTGGGTGCCGATTGGACTTGTGGGATGGTTTGGTCCAGTCGTGATCGTCGGAACGCTCGCGACGGTGATTGGGCTATCGGCTTCGCAACTTTTTCCTTTACTACGAAATACGTTGAGTTGGGTAAGATCGTTCTTCAAGTGGCTTCGTGGCGAGCGGGTTGGAGTGCAGTTGTTCGCGATGGCGCTGGCCCTGTTGATCTTTGAATTCGGTGCTGCTGCTTGGATCATGCCGCCACGGGGAGATGCTGAGGCCTTCTACATTCCTTACGCGCGGGTTATCGCTGCTACTCAACGAATTGAGTTAATGCCTGGCCCGTATGAGTATCTCAGCAGCATAGGTCTGATGGGCGAACTACATTTCGGCGCGCTGATCTCGTTAGCAAACGTTTCTTCAGCCAAATTCTTCGTTTTCCCCCTCGCTGTCAGTGCTGCGGCGATGCTTGTGGCCATATGCAGTGAGGCCGGGGTGGGTCGAATGGGTCGAATGATTGCGGTCGCTATGCTCTTCACAACTACCGCTTTCACGCATCACATATTTGATGGGAAGACGGATCTATTCCCGACTGCGTTGGGCTTGATGGCCGTTTGGTTGCTATTGGCTGCAGGAGAATCTGTGCCGGTTAGGACCGCATACGCTGTGGCCGGATTGTGCACGGGATTCGCGCTGATGGCCAAGTTCTCGTATGCTTTAGGTTTTTTGCCGGCAGTGTGTGTTTTTTTGGTGTGGCGTCAGCTCACGAATGGAACTTCGATCGTACAGGTCTCCGGATCAAAGTTCAGGAGCGGGGCAATGGTTGTGTTTGCGGTTTGTGCAGTAGCTGCGACGGTTCCTCACCTTGCAAAAAATGCTGTGCTATTTAGTTCTCCGCTAGCTCCATTTCTCGGTGGCTCGGAAGATAAGGGTTGGTTGAATCAAGCCTGGTTCACACCGGACGTCACTCGTCGTATTGTTCTTAGTTATCCTTTCGCGCTGGTATTCGGGCGCTATCCCGGACAGAGTGGGAACCTTTCCTATCTTTTGCTTGCGTTCTTGCCGCTCGCTGCTTGGTTGCCGAGACCCACGCATTTGAGCAAAAGCAAGCTGACTGAGCTTTGCCTTGCCGGCGCGATCGGCACAATCTCGTGGATTGCGGTCAGACCGTCCATGATCGCACCTCGATATTATCTACCGACTTTATTACTGTTTTATCCGCTTGCTGCCAAGGCTGCGGAACAGGTGCTAATCAAAGAGGCACCTTTCCGTTGGTTAGGTGCCGGGATCATGGCAATTCTACTATCGGCATTAGCGGTGTTTTCTTATCCTCTATTGCCGGCCGTGCGCCAAGTTCCCAATGCGCTCCTTGGGCGGCTCGATCCATGTGTGCTAGCAAGTCCCTACTGCGAACCACTAATAACGATGAACCGCCAAGCAGAGCCAGGAGATCGAATTTACTTCGCGGGGTACTATTCCAACTGGCTACGAACAGATCTTCTGCAATGTCGGAATGATCTTGCCGATTCGCAAGCTCTTGAGACTGCAACAGATGCTGCCGGCCGGTGGGCCATGTTGTATGCGAGGGGATTTCGCTATGTGATCATCGATAACACCTCGCGCCTACCAATCGTCTCACTCTTAGATCCTTCGACGATTCCACCGTGGCTGAATGTGAATGAGATTCTAAAAACTAAAGAACTTTCGGTACTCAGACTCTCGAACCGTGCACATGATCAGAAGGTAGAACGCGATTGTGTCCAAGATGCATCTCATATGTGGCACGTTAAGCGGGTGAGCTGAGCGCAGCAGTTTAGTCCCTTCAGTTTCGATGGTCATTATCAATTCATAATGTGGCGCACATACCTACTGCATGATCTTGCGGCTCTCTTCCAGCGATCCGGTGGGCCGGCCGGAGGTGGCATGTCGCGAGGTCAGGCCGCCGACATGGGAAATGGCACACATCCAATGACCTCTGCAGACAACCTCGTCCGGAACACCTGGTGGAACTTCCTTGGGTTCGGGCTTCCCATATTCGTCGCCTTGTTCGCCATCCCACCCCTCATCAAAGGTTTGGGCGCGGAGCGGTTTGGGATCCTTGCCCTGGGCTGGGCGGTTATGGGGTATTTCGCCCTGTTCGATTTCGGCATTGGGAAAGCCACCACCAAGTTCGTTTCAGAATTCGACGCCCAAAAAGACACTAAGCGGCTCGCCAGCCTGGTCTGGAACGCGCTCTACTTGCACATCGCCCTGGGTCTGGTGGGCGGCCTTGTGTTTGCGGCCATCACGCCCTGGCTCAACGACAAGGTTTTCAACATCCCTCCGACCCTGTTACCCCAGGCGCTCGGTTCTTTCTACTGGCTTGCCGCCTCCATTCCCGCCATCGTGGCCACCTCTTGCCTGCGCGGTGTGCTGGAAGCGCTGCAGCGCTTCGACTTGGTCAACCTGGTCAAGATTCCGGCAAGTGCCATTAACTATCTTGCGCCGCTCGCCATCCTGTATTTCACCACTGATCTGGTGGCGGTCATCGCGGTGATCTCCTTGAGCCGGGTCGTCGGGCTCGTCGCCTATCTCTGGCTGTGTCTTGTCCACTTGCCAGCGCTCAAATCCGGCTTTGGGCTGAATCCAGGACTGGTCAGACCGCTGGTCAGTTACGGCGGCTGGGTGACTGTGTCGAGCCTGGTGGTTCCCGTCATCATCTTCGCGGACCGCTTCTTCATCGCCAGCATTTTCACTCTTGAAGCCATCACCTATTACGTCACACCTTACGAGATCGTCACCAAGCTCTGGATCTTTTCTGCCAGCCTGCTTGGGGCGCTGTTCCCCGTGTTCAGCGCCTTGTCGCTGACCGATACTAAGGAAATCCAGGCGCTGAACCGACGGGCGATCCACTACCTGCTTTTCATCGTCGCCCCCCTCGTCGGACTGCTCCTGACCTTAGGGCGAGAGTTCCTGTTCCTGTGGGTCGGCGAGTCTTTTGCGGTCCAGAGCACCGCGGTCATCAAATGGCTAGCGGTTGGCGTCCTCATCAATGTCCTTGCACAGGTTCCTTTCACCGTCCTTCAGGGCATCGGGCGCCCCGGGGTTGTGGCAAGGCTGCAACTCCTGCAGCTTCCATTCTATCTTCTTTTGACGTGGTACTTGGTCAACCACTATGGGACTGTTGGTGCGGCCATGGCATGGACTATTCGAGCGCTTGCAGACGGGCTGCTCCTCCAGTTCGCCGTCAACAAGATACTGAGAGGTGCCTCGAAGTGGGAGGAAACTCGCAAAAACCTTCGAAAAGGGGCTGCTATCCTGTTGTTTCTGGTAGCTGCTTGGGCGATTGACAGCGTATGGCGCTTCTCATCTTTCACCAAGCTGCCCTTGTTTCTGGCCTTAATCGGGGTGTTCCTGGTCTGGGAGTGGCGGGTCCTTCTGAGCACGGATGAGCGGCATCGACTCCTGACCTGGCTCAGTTGCAAGGCTTCAGCCGACGGTAGGCGACATGTCGTCTGAATCTTTAGTTTCGATCGTGATCCCAGCTTAC
>VBOG01000107.1 GCA_005877815.1 Nitrospirota bacterium | reverse complement strand
CACGCGCCTGGCGGCCTTCGGCATCACATGCATCATGGTGGTCGCCATTGCGATGGTCCACTGGCCCAATGGGTTTTTCATGAATTGGTCAGGCAAACAGGCCGGCGAAGGATTCGAATACCACCTGCTGGCGATCGGAATCGGCGTCGTGCTGATGATCGTCGGGGGCGGCCGATGGTCCATGGACCGCGCGATCTCGCAGCGTGAGGACACGCATTAAGGAAGTTCAAGTCAGCAGAACACATACGCCCAATCGGAGGATGGCGGAAGCATCCTACCGGCGTAATACTTGGAGGAAAGGAGGACGTCATGACGGGCACTTTAGATATTCGACGAGCCCGAGATCGCTTTCATACGAAAATAGACTGGCTGGATTCGTACCATAGTTTTAGTTTTTCGGATCACTACGATCCGGCGAATACGCATCATGGCCTGTTGCTGGTCAGCAACGATGATCTGATCAAGGCCGGCACGGGTTTTCGCACCCATCCACATCAGGACATGGAAATTGTGACCTGGGTGTTGAACGGAGAGATCGAGCACAAAGACTCTGCCGGTAACACAGGCATCATCTATCCTGGCTTGGCTCAGCGGATGAGCGCGGGAAGGGGCATCTGGCATTCGGAGATGAATCCACGCGGGGACCAGGATGTTCATCTGGTGCAGATGTGGGTGGCGCCCGATACCGAGCGGATCACTCCCGGCTACGAGCAACTCGACATCAATGCGCAGCTTGCGCGCGGCGGTTTGGTGCCGATCGCGTCCGGTCGCGGGCACGACGCCGCGATCACGATCCGGCAACGCGGGGCGGTGCTCTGGGGCGGGCGTTTGCAGGCGGGTGAAACGGTGAGCATCCCGAATGCCCCCTTCGTGCATGTGTTTGTCGCGAAAGGCGCTGCGGACTTGGAGGGCAGCGGACGACTGGAGAAGGGCGACGCGGTCAGACTCACAGCGGCAGGCGGTCCACAGTTGACGGCCGATCGCCAGACGGGCGCCGAGGTGCTGGTGTGGGAAATGGACAAGGATTTACCGCTATAAGGAGGAGATCATGGCAAGCGCGACAATGACACTGACAATGGATACCCAAAAAGCGAAAGAGTATTTCGAAACGAAGTTGGCGTTTACCACCGGGCCGGTGGAACTCGAGCGGATGATGCGGGAAGGCGGCAATGTCAATATCGTGGATGTCCGGGCTGCCGAAGACTATGCCGAAGGGCATATTCCATGCGCTGTGAATCTGCCCAAAGACAGGTGGAGCACGCTGGAAGGACTTCGGAAGGACAAGATCAATGTCGTGTACTGCTATTCCCAGGTCTGCCATCTGGCGGCGGCGGCCGCGTTTGAGTTCGCGTCGAGAGGCTACCCGGTGATGGAGCTCGAAGGAGGCTTCCGTACATGGAAAGAACATGAGATGGACATCGAGAAATGAAAGCACGCTATCTCGGCCACGTCGTGTTTTATGTGAAGGATCTCGAACGGTCCCTGAAGTTTTATCGGGACTTGCTCGGATTTCAGGAAGTGGGGCGTACGTTCGGTGGCGCGGCGGCGGCGCTGACCTCCGGTCGTACGCACCACGAACTCCTATTGATCGAGGTGGGAGACGCGCCGTCGACTCCACGCGGGCGGCATCTTGGCCTGTACCACATCGGGATCAAGATCGGCGACACGCTCCAGGAACTCCGCACCGCGAAGACTGAGTTGGAAAGGGCGGGCGTGGCCATCACCGGCATGAGCGATCATACGGTCAGCCAAAGCCTCTATCTGGCGGACCCCGACGGCAACGAAGTCGAGCTCTATGTGGATGCGGATCCCTCTGTCTGGAAGAACGATCCCGCGGCGGTGCTCTCTCCCACCAGGCCGCTCTCTCTCTAAGCGCCTTTATCTTCCGAAGCACAAACATCTTGACGGTCGAGGACGAAATCTATACAATCTCGACAACTTTACTAAACATTAACGACACTGATGATGCGGTGCGATGAGATTTTCTAAAAAAAGCGAGTATGGCTTGCGGGCCTTGATCGAGTTGACCAAGCATTATGGGCACCCGATTACCCGGCAACAGATCGCGGAAGAGCAGCACGTGCCTATTGTCTTCCTGGAACAGATTCTCCTGTCCCTGAAACATGCGGGCCTGTTGGCGAGTACACGGGGCATCCAGGGCGGCTATCAGCTCATCAAGCCGCCCAAGGACGTGACGTTGGGCCAGGTGATCCGCGTCCTGGACGGCCCCCTGGCCCCGATCGGTTGCGTCAGCAAGACGGCGTACCGGAAATGCGAGGATTGCCCCTATGCCAAGAAATCCTACTGCCCCCTCCAGCATGTGATGGGCGGGGTGCGGAACGCCATCGCGGATATTTTGGACAACTACAGCCTGGAAGATTTTATTTCAGGTACGCGCAGCAACCGCCCTGCGCGCCTTGGGGCCGTTCGTCGTAAATCGGAGCGCGCATGATGGCTTTACTCGATCTCGATACTGCTGTCATGGTCCTTCTGGGGATCACCTTTCTCGCCGCGTTTGTGAATGGAGCGCTGGGGTATGGCTTTTCATCGCTCACCGTCCCGGTCGCGCTCATTTTCTATACCAATCGGATCCTGAACCCGGCTCTGGTTCTCATCGAAGTCTTTATCAATGTGTATGTTCTGTTTATCAATCGAGAGAGCATTCCGGCGGTCTGGAAGAGGATCTATCCAATTCTCATTGGGCTATTGCCTGGCATCGCCGTCGGCAGTTACCTTCTCGCCTCGCTCCATCCGGGCTGGATCAAATTTGTCACGTACGCGTTTCTTCTGCCGCTGATCCTCATTCAGGCCGCGGGGATTCGAAGGCCGATTCGATCGGAACATCTCATTGGCGTGCCTTTCGGGACGGGGCTGGGCTTCCTGTATTCCGTCACCACGGTTTCCGGTCCGCCGCTCGCGGTGTTGTTCAACAATCAGGGCCTTGTCAAAAGAGAGTTTCGGGCCGGCCTCGGATTGATCCGTGTCGCTGAGTCCAGCTTGACCGCCATTGTGTATTACTACCTGGGCCTGTTTACGGCGGAGAGCGAGGGCATTTTCTCGACGATTGTGCCGAGCGTGCTGCTTGGCATTCCGCTTGGAGCATACGTCATTAGACGACTCGATCCCGAAACATTTCGTCGCATCTGCATGAGTTTTGACGTCTGGGTGGTCGGTTTTGGGCTCTCCCGCGTGCTGATCGATCTGAAATTGATCCAGAGTCCATGGGCGTATACCCTCATGGCGATAGCGATTGTAATAGACATCTACCTCTTATACATCTTTTTTACCACGCAGAGGCCGGCGGCTTTGGAAACAGAGGCGCCCCCGGCTCTTTCGGCCTCGTCGGGAAATCGCCCAGACCGCGCCGGTCGTGAGCAATAGGCTCTTATGGTGCACTTAACTTTATTAAGTTAGCAAACATAATAATGAAGGGAGCCGTACGAATGGCACACGTGACGTTTGCGGGACAGGTGAGGCGCGCGCGGGAACGATGGACGGCCGCTCTTCTTGCGGCAGGCGTCATTCTGGTTCTCTGGGATCCCGCCGTCGCGGCTGACGCGGCCCTCAAATTCTTGCTGAAAAAAGGCATCATTACGCAGTCTGAGTATGACGAGGCGATTCGCGATGCTGAGCGGGCGCCGGGGGGATCGCAGCCGCCGGTCGTGCCGGATACCTCGACGGGCCAGCCAGCTGCGGCGAAGCCGTCAGAGGCGCAACAGCCAACCGCAAAGGCAGACCCAGCCAAAACGCCTGATTCCGATACGACGGTGGATCTCGGGAAGGGTATCAAATTCGGCTATGATCGGGGAATCTATACGCAGTTCAAGGACACGTTTCGCTTGAAAATCCGTCTCCGGATACAACCGCGGTTCACCGACAGCCACTTCAACACCGCCTACAATACGATTGGCGATAGCAAGAATTTTCCGTTGGTCTCTTCGACAGGCGCGATTACGCCGTTGAAGCACGGCGAGAGCGTGGATGTGTTCGGCGTGCACCGCGTCCGGTTGGTGTTCGAGGGTTTTGCCTTTAATCCGGAGACTGAATACTTCGTTCAGTTCCGGAGCGATACGAACGATGCGACGACGCAGCAAGGTGGGTCCCGTTCTACGGCGCAACTCTACGATGCCTATCTAACACTGAAACAGATCCCCTGGGCGAATTTGCGGATCGGGCAATTTCGGACGCACTTTGGTCGCCAGGAGTTTCAAAGTTCCGCCTTCCTGCAGTTTGTGGATCGGAATTTCGTCGCGGAGGCCTTCGTCCCTAATGTGATTGATCGCCGCGATCAGGGCGTGACATTTTTCAGCGATCAGACAAAATACCCCATCAATTACGCGATGGGGGTGTTCAACGGGGTGGGCATTAACATCAATAGACTTGGCTTGAATACTCCCGGCAATGCGAATGAACTGATGTATGTCGGCAGAATCACCGCGGATCTGCTGGGCAAGCCGGGGTACCCGGAAGGCGACTTGAAGAATTCACAAACACCGCAATTGGCGGTCGGCGCGAGCTATGGGTACAACGGCGGTCTACAGACGAATACCACTGGTGCAGGCAGCAGCAACCAAGTTTCCACGGCCATTGCGTCGTTGGGGAACGGGCGCTTGCTGAATCAAGGCGTAGTGAATATCGGCACCACAGGCCTTGATTTCGTGTTCAAGTACAAGGGCCTGTCGCTCCAGGCGGAGGGTTTTGTTCGGAACGTGGACACGCGAGAGTCCGCGCACCGTGTCGGGAATGCCACCGGCTACTATGTTCAGGGGGGATATTTTCTCATTCCGACGAAGTTGGAGGTCGTGGGTCGCTACGGCTCGATGGATCCCGACACCCAACTGGGGCATGACATGATCACCTCCACGGTTGGCGGGCTAAACTGGTATTTCAATGGTCACGAGAATAAGCTGCAGTTCGATTACGGCGTCATCACGACGCGTTTGGGCGGCGCGGACGTCGGTGGCAATGTCTCGTTGATCGAGAACCGGGCCCGCCTCCAGTACACCATCGTCTTTTAGCTTTAATGTCGAAGAGTCTTGACGTACGGAAAAGACAGGATAAAATAGGGGCCAGCCACGGACCTGGGAGACTAACGCCTCTGAACGCCGATACACGAGAGAAACAGAAAATCCTTGCCCTGCGCCTTCGCATCGGGATGACGATCTATTCGCTGGACAGGCCCTGCGTCTTTAGCAGCATGTTCGACGGTCCCGGCATGATGATTCGCACCCAGAATGAGCTGTATAAGCTCCAATCCTGCGGAGCGGTCTACGCGGAAATCGCGCCGTTCGAAGAGAAGGAACCCGAGCCCAAGGACGATGACTATCAGGCGCGGTTAGAGACGGCCGCGAAACTCCAGCGTGAAGCGGAGTCTACGGTACAGGAGAGCATGGCCCTCGCCAGGGCGGGAAAAGCGATCAACGTCGACCGCGTGATGAAGCTGGTCAATGAAATCATCGTGTCGCTCGCAAAAAAACCGGTGGGGTTGAAACATCTCGCCAAAGTGCAGGAAGCCGACCGGTTTGCCTTTGCGCATTGCGTCAACATTGCCAAGATGGTCCTGTCCATGGGCATCATGCGGAGATTTTCTGATGAGCGGCTGATGGATCTCGGCACGGCGGCTGTCATGCACGATATCGGACACGCGCGCATCCCGGAGGACGTGCTCACGAAATTAAATTTGACCCAGGAGGATCACGATCTCCTGCAGCGCCATCCGGAGTACGGCGCGGATGTTCTCAATCTCACGCCGGGGATTCCGGAAGCGGTCATTGAGGCAGTGCTGGATCACCATGAGCGGTTGGATGGGATGGGGTATCCGGCGAAGAAAAAGGGCCCGCCCCTCGGTGAATTTGCCCGCATCCTTGCGGTCGCCGACGTCTATGAAAGCATGACCCACCCGCGGTACTATCACGAGCAGAAGCCGCATGAAGAAACCCTCTCGCATCTCATGATCTTCGCCGAGGCTGGCCATTTCGACCTTCGCAGCGTCCAGCAAGTCATCCAGCTCGCGACCTATTATTAATACGACGGTCGACTTCCTCGCCGAAGATCGGCAAAACAGTCGTTACAGGCACCGTCCGGAAGGGCCGTGCGTGCTGAGCGGCGTCAGCCAGACGTAGTCCGCAATGCCTTCCCGCAAGAGCGCGTGAATCTCTTCTGTCCGCGTTGGATCGAAGCCCTGAAGATAGACGGTGATTTGGCGCACCGGCCGACGCTCTTTTCTCGCCACGCGGTTGGGGACCGGTAAGCCGTACTGAATGTGGCCTCCCCCCGTGTAGCTGACGATGGGACCGCCGCCCTCGGACAGTCGATGCAGGGCTTGCGAGATCGTCTTCGCCATGCCTTCATCCCGGAACACGGACGCCTGGTAGATCCGTTGGTACGCCTCATCGGCAAGGCCCGTATGGCAGGAACGAAGCTGTTTGAGAATGATGTCATGATAGGCGCCGTCTTCGTACAAGACCTCGTCACGCATGCCCCACCGCGTCATATCGGAGTCGTCCTTAACATTGGCCAGCCCCTCCTTTGCGACTCGCCGGACCAGGGGTCGCGGTGGGTTTAACGCGAGCAGCGGTAATCCCCGGTCACGCGCCAGGTTGACTAGTGGCGCGTAGTCAGAGTAGTCGCCTCCCCAGTTCTCCTTCCAGCGCGCGTCATGCATGAAGTTTTCCTTGGACATCTTCGGGTCATTCAGGTAGCGATCCAGGGTCGTCTGGCCGTCCCAGCCGAACATCTCCATCGCCACAATGGGACGCCGGTGGCGGGCTACAAGCCCGTGAAGAACCTTGATCGCAGACTCGATATGGGCGGCGTTCCGGTGTTCCTCCCCGAGGTAGACGACGTCCGCGCCATTGACCTGCGTCAATAGGTCGTCGAAGGTGACGACGTGACCCGTTTTGGTCTCAACAATCTGCCACGGTTGAAAACCGAGTGGCACATCATCGGCGGAGAGAAGTGCGGCGGGATAGAAGAAGCTCGATACGAAGACGAGAAGAAGGGCCAGGCCGCGCATTCACTCAGGCCTCATCGCCCGCTTGATCAGCTCCTTGTCGAAGTAATTCACCGACATCCCCGCATCGAGGACGATGCCCTGCGCATTGATGCCCGACGAGCGTTCGCTGAGCAGGAACGCCGCGGCATGTGCGACTTCCCTGGTCGTCACGCCTTTCTTTCGGAGCGTCAGGCGTTCGGCGTAGAGATAGTCATCGGCATAGCCTGGGATGCCCGCTGACGCCGACGTCTTCAGCAGCCCCGGGTTGACTGAATTGAAGCGCACATGGGAGGAGCCGCTGAAGGACTTGGCGAGAAAACAGATGGTCGAATCGAGCGCCGCCTTGACGGGTCCCATGAAGCCGTAGTTTTCAGCCGCCATCCTTGTTGTGGAGATGGAGATCGTGACCACCGAGGCGTCCGGCGCCAGATGAGATTTGAAGGCCTTGGCGATGGCGATCAGCGAGTAGCAGGAGATGTCTACCGACTGGAGGAAGGCCTTGCGATCGGTCTCATGGAACGCCTTCAGGCCGCCGTGATAGTCGGCGAAGGCGATGGAATGCACGAGCCCATGGATGACCGGATGTGCCGGCATGATGTCCGCCGCCACGGCCACAATGTCGTGTTCGCGTTCGACGTCGCAGACGTGGATCTCCGCGTCCGGCAACAGCCGGGCCACCGTATCTTTTCGTTCTTTGGAGCGCACCACATAGACCACCTTGGCGCCTGCCTCATCCAGTACCTGGCCGATATGGAAGGCCACCGATTTCTTGTTGGCCACGCCGAACACGACGATGGTTTTGCCCTCCAACCCGAGAAAGCTCATGGCAGGCTCCCGTTCCTCGGCTCATCGAGCGGCGCGCCGAGCGATGCCATGGTCACGATGAACTCGGTGCGCAGCACATTGTGTCCATCAACCGTGATGGCGCCTTTCATAATGACGGCGTTCGCGATTTCTTCGCTAATCTCCGCCTCGATCACGAGGCGAGCACCGGGCCTCACCGGCCTGCGAAACCGGGCGTTCTGGATTTTCGCCAGTACCGGGACCGTGCCTGATGGGATCGTCCCCCGACCGAAAAGGAGTGCCGCCCCGGCTTGGAAGATACACTCGCACAGCAAGACGCCAGGCATGATGGGATGGCCGGGAAAATGTCCGGTCAGGTATGGTTCCTCAGGATCGAGCGTCTTGAGTGCCTTGATGCGGGTGGTGCTTCGCTCGAGGATCTCATCGAGAAAAAGAAACGGCGGGCGATGGGGAATCAGCGCCAGGGCTTCGTTGACGTGGTCACGGGGCGCCACCTACATGCCTCCGTCAACCGAGAGGACCGAGCCGGTGATGTAGTCCGCATCGCGCGATGCAAGGAAGAGCACGCTGGCCGCCACTTCGTCCGGGGTGCCGAAACGCTTCAGGGGAATGGCGGCGAGATATTCCTTGCGCAACTTGTCGGGGAGATCCGCGATGAAGTCCGTGTCAATAAGCCCCGGCGAGACGCAGTTCACGGTGATACCGCGAGACGCGACTTCTTTCGAGAGCGAGCGGGTCATCGCGACCAATCCGGCCTTGGAGGCGGCGTAATTGGCCTGCCCCTCGAACCCGAAACGTCCTGAGGGGGACGTGATCGTGATGATGCGGCCATACCGATTGGCCATGAACATCAGGACGGCCAACTTGGACATGTTGAACGCGCCGGTGAGGTTGACGTCCAGCACCTTTTGCCAGTCGTCCAGCGGCATCATCGCAAGGACCGAATCCCTCCGGATGCCCGAGTTGTTGATCAGCACGGTGAAGTGTTTGTGTTCTTTTTCGAGATAGGCATAAAACGCCTTCGCCTGCGCGTAATCCTCGACCTCAAATTTCCTCAGATGCAACCGGTCGGCGGCAGGCCCAGCTGACGTCTTGAACTCGTCCGCGGCATCGCGGTTGGCGGTGTAGGTCGCCACCACCGTTGCCCCTGCGTCGAGGAACCGCCGGGAAATCGCGCGGCCGATCCCGCGGGTGCCTCCGGTCACGACGATCGTCTGACTGCTGTAGTCGAAGCTCGCCCTACTCATGGGTCGCCATGGCCGGAGACTGAACCATACACCCCGTGGCCTGCCGCAGATGTTTGTCCATCTCGTTCGCGACGATCACCCCATAGTTGATGGCGCCGAGCCAGCCGGACATGATGATGCCGACGGATCCTGCATGAAAGAGTCCGCTGATTTGTTTGGGAAGATTCTGGCTGACCTTCAGCCCCTCGAACTTGGTGCCGAACGACGCTCCGTTGACATGCCGGGTGTAGTGCTCGAAGGTGCGGGGCGTCGAGGCTTCAAGATGATCGATTTTGCCGTGAACGCCGGGAAGATATTTCTCGAGCGTGGCGACGACGCCTTCGATGAGCCGCTCTTTTTCCCGTCGGTACGCATCCTCGTTCAACGCGGCCCAATCCCTGTAGTTGGCGTTCGTCGAACACACGATGGCGTAGCGGTCCGACCCCGGGCGCGTGTCCGGGTAGTAGAGGGAGTAGGTGCGGCTGGTCACGTCCATGGCGTTCAGCGCCTCGGAGTCAAACACCGGGTGGGAGGAGGTGAAGAACAGATCGCCGATGTTGGGGATCGTCTCCCCTTTGCGGATCCCCATGTACACCTGGCAGCTGCTGCTGTTCAGCCGGACGGCTCTGGCTTCCCGGATGAAGTCCGACCCGAAATACTCGTCGCCGACCAGGGAATGAATCGTGGCGGTCAGGTTGGCGTTGGAGAGGACCGCCTTCGCACGGATCGTGCGCCCGTTGCACACGACGCCGGCGACCCGTTCCTTTTCAATCAGCACTTTTTCCACCAGCGCATGGTGGCGCAAGTCGACCCCGTGGGCCTTCAGCGTGGCTTTCATCTTCATGATGAGCTTGTCGGTGCCGCCTTGAAACGTGTACACACCCTTGTTCATGAAATTCGAAAAGACGATGCCGAAGGTGATAGCCGGATCGTCGAGCGTCGAACCATTGGCATACGCGATGGGTTCCATCAGCAGACGCCACAGGTCGTGACGGCCGGGAAAGTATTTCTGGAACAGATCGCGAGTCGTCATCGCCTGATCGTCGTAGAAATTCATGCTCCGGGCAAACTGAAAGAAGGCCTCCACCGTGGCCGGCGGGATCTTGAAATAGGTGACGAGCTTGTCGGTGAAGTCGGTCCTGTCAAAGGTGGTGGTGAAGGAGAACTGCGGGTTATCGAAGCGGATGCCCTTGATCTGCACGATGGAATCGGCGATGTCGGCCGACCAGTACTTGCGGCATGTTTTCACCATGCCGATCGGAAAGCCATGCAGGGAAATGTCGAAGATGTGGTTGCCCCGGCGTTTGAACCAGGTGGCCATGCCGCCGAAATTATAATGGTGCTCGAGCAGCAGCACGGAATAGCCGCAGGTGGCCAGGCGGTTGGCTGCCGTCAGGCCCGCCAATCCCGAGCCGATGACGATCACGTCGTAGTCGTGTTTGACGTCTTTCAGCCAGTCAGCGGGCATGGGCTCTTTTCAACACGTGAAGATTGGCCATGGAGATGCCGCTCAGCATGGCTCCGACGATGCCGAGGAAACCTTGATCTGTGCCGCAGATGAAGAGGTTCTCAATGGGAGTCTTTCCGGTTTTCAGCTTCTCGGGAGCGCCGTACACTGCGCCATTGAGATGCCCCGTCCATTTCTGGATGGTCCGCGGCGTAAAGAAATCGGTGTAGACGACATGGTGTCTGAAATCGGGGATGAAGTGTAGCACTTCCTGCTGGATCTTCGGAAGCCACTCCGTCTTGGCTCGAAGGTAGGCCGGTTCGTCAAGCGCGTTCCAGCCGTCGAAGTTCGCGAGGCAGGTCAGCCGGATCATGCTTTCCGGAAGCGGCTTGTCGAAGAGGAAGTTGTCGGGGCAGCAGATGACGCCGCTGCGCGCGTCGACCAGGTTCTTCGGCGTCTCGTAATGAAACTCCTTGCCGGTATTGTAAAAGATGATGGTGGCGTCGTGGCCGAGGTGTTTCATCGGCTGGTCGAGGATGGAGATAATCTCCACGAAGGACAGCCGGCCTTCCATCGGAGCCAGCGTGGCATGGTCTGTTCCGCAGAGGCGCATCGTTTCCACATATCCCGCCGACGAGAGGATCGTGTTGGCAGTGAGGATCTCGCCGGTATCCAAGGTCACCGAGGTGATCCGCGTGCCTTCGGCATTCAGTGCCTGGACGCCGCATTTCATCCGGACGGTCCCGCCGACCTCACGTAGTTTTCGTCGGAGCGCGGTGATGATACGCCGCACGCCTTCCCGCGGGCGGCCGAGGCCTTCGCAGAAGATGCTCTTGAACATCACGACGAACTGGCCGAATTCCATGTCGCGCTCCTGAGCATTCCCATAAATCATCAGGGGGCAGAAGATCATGTCCGTCAGCAAAGGGTCGCTGAGGAAGGAGGAGACGACCGCTCTCCCTGAACGCGGCGGCGCCTCGAGGTCCAGTTCGTCGTATTCCTGGATGTGCTTCACCAGCCTGACAAAGTGGTCAGCCTGTGCGGGGAAGTTGTCGACGACGTCCTGGACGAAACATCTAAAGTCGTTGTTGAAACGGAGCGTCTTGCCCGGGAAGCGCACCTCGGAATGATGCTGCGGCGCCAATCCGAAATCCTCCGGCGTCAAGCGCAATTGGCGAAAGATTTTCGTGAGGGGAGCGCCGCGCGTGCCGGGCCGGACGTAATTCGTCATGGCATGAAGGCCGACATCGAATTGATGCCCGTCCAATGCGTAGAAGGAATTGAGCCCACCCGCGGCATAGTGCCGCTCCAACACGCAGACGGACTTGTCGAAATATGCCAGCCTGATGCCTGCCGCCATGCCGGACATCCCCGCGCCGATGATGATGACATCGTAGTGAGTCTGGGCCATGGCGGCTGGATTATACCGAAATTCGTGGGCGCTCACAGCTGAGAGAACGTCGGAAAGACGGAGCGAGAGACGATTACTTGTCTTTGAGCTTCGGGGCGAGATAGATGACGCAACTGTCGAGGCTGGCGAGTTGTCCATAATCGCCTTCCGGCACCTCGACCCCGTACCGCTTGCGCAATTCCATCACGATGTCGAGGAAATCCATGGAATCCAGTTCCAACTGATCCCTCAACGCGACATCGCTCTTCACGTGACTCAGATCTTCATCCGGTGCGATGACAGCGATAATCTGCAGCACCGCGTGCTTGATCTGGTCATTGGTCATCAGTCGACTTCCCCGACGTTTTCGCTGGTCACAATCGGCGTCAAAAAATACACGATTTACACGCGTTTTACAACCACCACGGAGTTGATTCCCAGCATGCCGGAGGAATTGTTCAGTACGTAGGTGACATGCCGCACCCGCCTCGGCTCGTGCAAGACCAAATTGTCCAGCGCACAGTCTGGGTCGAGATGGTCCACATTGATGGTGTGATGGATCAGGCCGTCGTCGAAGGAGGGGAGATTGCCCGCCAGCTCCAAGGCACCGGCCGCGCCCATGGCATGACCAATGAAGCTCTTCGTATTGTTGAAGTGCGTATTCAGGCAGTCGGCAAAGACCGTCCGGAGCGCGATGCATTCCTGGATATCCCCCAGCGGGGTGGCCGTGGCATGCGTGCTGACAACGTCAATGTCCTGCGGGCCGAGCCCGGCTTTCTTGAGCGCAGTCCGCATGCACTCGATGTGCCGTTCCGCATTGGGAAGCACAAAATCCGTCGCGTCGGAATTGATGTGATAGCCGATGATCTCTCCATAGATTTGGGCGCCCCGCGCTTCGGCATGGTCGAGGCGCTCCAGCACGTACACACAGCCGCCTTCCGAGCAGACGATGCCGTTCCGGTCGCGATCAAAGGGCCGCGAGGCCTTGGCGGGGTCGGGATGGGATGCCAACGCTCCCTGGCTGGCGAAGCTGGCGAAGATCCCGAATGTATGGATGCTCTCGGAGACGCCGCCGGCCAGTGCGATGTCGACCTCGCCGAGCAGCAGCATCTGCGCCCCCTGGATCACGCCGGCATTCCCCGCGGCGCAGGCGGCACCGATCGTATAGTGCGGACCGGTGATGCCCATGTTCAATGTCACCTCGCCCGCCGAAGAATTGGCGACGGTTCGGGGATTGTGGTGATGCGACCAGAACTTGGTATCGTAGTTGAATTGGCTGATGTTGTAGATTTCGTTCTCGGTCTCGACGTTGCCGTGCTCCGTGATGCCGAGATAGACGCCGACGCGACTTTTGTCGAACGATACGAAATCCAGCTTGGAATCCGCCATGGCTTCACGGGAACAATAGATGGCGATGGATCCCGCCCGCGTCCCGCGCCGCACTTCTTTCTTCATCTGATACTTCAACGGATCGTATGTGCAGACGCCGGCGAGCACCTTCCCCATATAACGGGTCTCAAACGGAACGACGCCCGAAACGCCCTTCAACAGACTCGCGCGAAAGGCGTCCAACGTATTGCCATTCGGGGCCGTGAGGCCGATGCCGGTGATGACGATGCGCCGGTGCTTATCCATCATGACGAGAGTTAGGCCCCTATCAACGGCCGGCTCACGCCAGCAGCCATTTGGCTGGCACGGGTGTACTGGTGGTAGTGCAAGCCACATTTGATGACATACATCAGGAAAAGACTGGGATTGCGGCTGAACTGTAAAAGGCGGCCGAGTCGGCGGCGGTATTCGCGGCGCAGCGAACCTTCCGGAATGCCCCACATCAAACGCTGGTACAGCACAAGAGAACGGACCAGGTTCTTGGCCTGGGTCTTGAACCAGGCCCGGGGATGGCCGCGCCAGTAGCGTCTCACGGCCCTGCCATAGTCCAGGTGGCCATGCAGCACCAGATCTTCCAGCCTGCCGAAGAACGCCTTGGGCTCGTACAGATCGCTGATCACCTTGATGTAGCCGTCCCGCAGCTCTTCACGGCTCATCTTCAAGGGGATGGCATTGGTGCCGAATTCGGAATCGTCTTGCGGGTCGAGGCGTCCTTCGGCGGCCAGGCGGGCATGCAAAGGCGTCTTCGGGATGGCATAGAGCATGCCGACCGAAGTATCCACGATGCGGGCCCGCGTCATGAATTCGAGCTGGGCCTCGAAGATGCCGGCGTTGTCGTGGTCGAAACCCAGGATCATGCCGGACATCACCTCCATGCCCGCCTCCTGGATGCGCCAGACCTTTTCCAGCATCGAGCCGCCGGCACGGACGTTCTGAAACTTCTTGGTCTCACGCAAGGAGTCCTCGTTCGGACTTTCGATGCCGATGAAGACAGCCACGATATTGGCCTGGGCCATCAGGTCCATCAGCTCGGCATCCTCGGCCAGGTCCAGGGACGTGTCGGTGAAGAAGTGAAAGAAATACCCGTGGTCTCGCTGGTAGTCAATCAGGTCGCGGAGCAGCACCTTGATGGCTTTCTTGTTGCCGATCAGGTTGTCATCGACGATGAAGACGATGTCGGTGTTCTGGGCGCGCAGGGCATCCAGCTCGGCCATCATCTGGGCGGAAGTTTTGAGCCGCGGACGGTGGCCGAAGTTGATCGGGATATCGCAGAACTCGCACTTGAAGGGACAGCCGCGTGAGAACTGCACGCTGCCGAACAGGTAGTGCTGCATCTTCAAGAGGTCGAAGCGCGGCGTCGGCACGGTACTCATGTCGGTCTGCTGGGCTTGCTGGTAGCGACCCTGGTGCCGGCCCTGTTCCCACTCCCGCAAGAAGCGCGGCCAGCTCTCATCCGCCTCGCCCACGAAAATGACGTCGGCGAGGCCTTCAAAGTAGTCCTCCTGCACGCTGACCCATGACCCGCCCACGATCGTGCAGGCACCGCGATCCTTGAGCTCGGCCAGGATCTCGCGCATGCGAAAACGCTGCACGATCTGCCCGGTCAGCCCGACAATGTCCGCCCGGGCCACGCGCTCGAAGTCGATGGCCTCGACATTCTCATCGATCAGCGTCACCTGGTGCGGCGCCGGCGTCAAAGCCGCCAGCAGCGGCAAGCTGCCCACCGGCATGTTGGCTCTTTTCCCCATGATCGGCAGGACATGTTCCAGACCCCAGAAGGAAATCTCGAAACGCGGATTGATTAAGACGATGTCGGCCATGGCAGTCAATTTAGAGAACCACTTTGGAGCGCCTTGATCGTTCGGTCCAATCCGTCCTCGGTGCTGATCCGAGGTTCGTAGCCGAGGTCCTTGCGCGCGCGGGAAATGTCGAAGTAATGCGAGGTGGCCAATTGGTCTGCCAGGAAGCGCGTCATTCTCGGTTCCCCAGGCAGCGGTAACACAGTATAGGCGATCTCCATCGCCGCTCCAACAGCCCTGGCCATTCCGTACGACACTTTCCGGCCGACGTGAGGGAACTGCATCCGCTCCAGTATCCCATTAATCCATGCCCAGAGCACCACGGGCACTCCCTGTGAAATGAAATATGCATGACCATTGACTGGCGAACCAGCCCCCAGCTTGTCGGCGGCGAGCAGGTGGGCGTCGGCCGCGTTCTCCACATAGACGACATCCACCTTGTTCGTGCCGTCTCCGACTTGCACCAATTGCCCCCGACACGCGCGCTCGATGATCCGAGGGAACAGATGTGGGTCGCCCGGACCGAAAATCAGATGGGGCCGCAGGGAGACGGTCAGGAGACCACCGACGCCGTTCCCCTCTAAGACCAGCCGTTCGGCGATGGCCTTGGTAGCGGGATAGGGGCACGTATACCGATCAGGATAGGGGACCGACTCGTCCATTCCCTCAAGGCCTCCGTGGGCCCACACGACGCTCGGCGTGCTGGTATAAATCAGTTTGCGCACAGCGCCCTTCCGGCATCCTTCGAGAACATTTCGCGTCCCCAGAACGTTCGTTCCGTAGAACGAGCGCCAGGCCCCCCAATAGGCGGTCCGGGCCCCCGCATGGAAGACCATGTCCATTCCACGGCAGGCCTGCTCAACTGCCGTCGCATTCTGCAGATCGGCCCGGATTGTTTCGACACCCCGCGCTTCCAGATCGGAGTATGCCTGACGCCCCAGCACTCGGACCGAATCGCCTCGTGCCAGCAACTTGGAGACGATATGCCGGCCCAGGAACCCCCCGCCTCCGGTGACGAGGGCCTTCACCGCATTCGCTCCTCAGCCCAGAGCGCCAGCATGTCCCGGGAGATTTTGACATTGTGGCGAACATCCACGGGGAAGTTTGGATGAAACAGAAACGCGGTGATAGACGACGTCACCGAATGGCCCTTCGCGAGCTCCCGGAGTTCATGACTGAATCGCACGGCGGTCTCGGGACTTCGCGGAAAATGGCCCCGGCGCGGCTCGATGATCATGACCGGTCGTCGAGTTTTCTCGCGGCCGACCCCGACAAGCGCCGAGCGCGACACCGCCGGATGCTGGTTGAAAATGGCTTCGCATGGCTCGGTGTACAAGGTTTCGACTGCGGTGTCCACGCGATCGGCCTTGCGCCCGCAGAACCAGAGCCGTCCATGGTCATCCAGATAGCCGACGTCTCCCATGCGGTGCCACCAGGCATTGCCGTCCTTGATTTTTGCCAGCGACGTGGCCCGGTCATTCCGATAGTACGTGCGTGTGACGACAGGACCCTTCACGACGATCTCGCCGATTTCATGTGCCGGAAGCGCCAGACTGTCGTTCCACGCTGGAATCGGTTCCTCCGAGACGCGAATGATGCGAAGCGTGATGCCTGGACACATCTTGCCGACGCAGGTGCCGTCACCTGCGCGCGTTCGTTCGGCCGTTTCGCCGAGAATGTCTCTGCCGCTGATGGAGGAGACCGGCAGCGCCTCCGTTGCGCCGTAGGGGGTGTGCACGTCTCCGGATTCGGGGAGAATATGTCGTAGGCGTTCGATGACATGAAGCGGCGCGGGAGCTCCAGCCATGAGAACGCGGGTGAGCGAAGGCAGGACGTGTTGTCTTCCGGCACAGTAGCGGCCCACGCGGTCCCAGATCGCAGGGGATCCGAACGATTGATTGACGCCATACTCCAAAACCGTCCGGGCGAACGTTTCGGGGTTGACCCGCGCCGGGCGTGAACAATCCATATCGGGAATCACAACCGTCATTCCCATTGCCACGCTGAACAAGGCGAAGAGTGGAAACGCCGGAAGATCAATTTCCCCCTCCCTGATGCCGTAAGACTCGCGGAGCGAACGGATTTGGGCGTCGAACATGCCGTGCTCATAGACGACGCCTTTGGGGATCCCCGTGCTGCCGGAGGTAAATAGGATCGCCGCGGTCTCATCGGTTCGTGTGTCGGCGCAAGGGAACTCGCGCGATTGACGTTCCAGTGCCCTGATCTGCGAGAGCGTGGGCCCACTCCAGAACCATCGGGGGCCGACGGTGACCCAATGCTTCACGCTCTTGAATGCGCGTGGCCGGAGGAGGCGGGCGGCATGCGCCATGGAGACGGCGATGAACGCATGAGGTTCCACCTCCTCGATGCAGCGCAAGAGACTGGTTCGTCCCATGCCGGGGTCTAACAGCACGGAGATCGCGCCCATCTTGAACAGGGCGAAAGCCACCGCGACGAACTCCTGACCGGGACGAATCATCACCAGCGTTCGAGCGCCTCGGCGGATCCCGAGTCGAGTTAATCCATGGGCGTACCGGTCGGCATCTTCATTGAGGTGACGAAACGTCAGGCGAGAGCCGTCCTTCGAATGAATGACGGCATCCTGTTCCGGATGGCGCATGGCCATCGCCGGCAGGTGGCGTGCGATGTTCAAAAGGTCCGGACTGACCGCCGAGGATGTCAGCGGCATCATGTCAGAGGGTGTGCGGCGAGGAATTCGTGAAGCCATGGGATGATCCGCTCGTAGGCATCCTCCACCACGTAGTGGCCGGCATCACTGACGCGCCGCACCTTCGCGTGCGGGAAATATTCCACCCACCGCTCGAGAAATTCAGGGGTGAAACACCAGTCCTGTTCGCCCCAAATAATGAGCATCGGCGTCTGCCGAAAGCGTGCGAGCCCCTTTCCGATGTCATTGATCAGCGCATATGTCGGATGGCCCGAGTGCATCGGGATATCTTGCACGAACCGCAAGTGTGCGATGCGGTTGGCGTAGCTGTCATAGGGCGCGAGATAGCCGTCCTTGACCGCGCGGGTCATGCGCTGGGGCTGGGCCGTTGCCATCGTGAGTGCCAATCCCGCGAAGGCATTCAATCGGCGGATCGCCAGATCGCCGACAACCGGCAATTTGCAGAGGTTGATGCGCAAAGGAATCCGTGATGACGGGAAGGCCGCGGTGTTGAAGATGACGAAGCGCGAGATTCGTTCGGGATGCCGTAGGGCCCATCCCATACCGATCGGTCCGCCCCAGTCGTGAAGACACAGGGTGACGCGTTTGAGGTCCAGGTGTTGCAGCAGCGCATCGAGATTGTCAATGTGCTGCGCGAGCCGGTAGGCGTAGGTTTGCGGTTTGTCGGAGAAGCCGCAGCCCATATGATCGGGGGCGATCACGCGATATGTCTTGCGGAATTCTGCGATGAGGCGTCGATAGTAGAAGGACCAGGTTGGATTCCCGTGCAGCATGATGAGGGGATCTCCCGATCCTTCGTCCAGGTAGTGGTACTTTAACCCGTCGAGCGGCAGGTAGTGAGATTGAAAAGGATACAGCTCTTGAAAAGACGTCGCTACCATTCAACTCCCAACATCAGGCAATTGAGGCCGCTGCCGATGCCCAGCAGGGCAAGCTTGTCCGCGCGGTGCACATGGCCGGCCTCGATGCTGAGGGCCATGGTGACGGGCAGCGATGCCGACCCCATGTTCCCCAAAAACTCGACCGTCGGATAGTCGATCGAGGGGTCAAGCTTCAGGGTCTCCAACAGGAGGCGCCGATGGGCCACGCCCACTTGATGGCAGAACGTCCTGGTCACCTCCGCGTCTGTCCAGCCAAGTTCCTGTTTGAAGTCCGCCCACGTCCGCCCGGCCAGCGCACATCCACTTTTCATCAGCACCTCCGACTGGGTCGACATGGCGGGTTCGCTGTCCGAGTCGAGGCCCGTATCAGCGCTCCCCCGGCACAGATCATTGTGCTCCGTTGCGCTCTCCGCGACGCCGCCGAGGAGGCGGTGATGGTCCTTCGAGACGGAGGCGTGGGTCATGACGATCGCTGCGGCGCCGGACCCAATGGTCAGCGAGGCAAAGGTATCTTTGAACTTCTTGCGAGTCATCTCCGGGTCGGCAAGGAGTTGCCGGATGGTCGTTTCAACCAGCGGTTTTCCATTTTCTCCGGCGACAAGCAGACCTCTTTTGACCTGGCCTAATTCGATCATGTTGCCGAGCGTCACCATGCCGTTGAGCATTCCGAGGCAGGCATTGGAGATGTCGAAGACGGCGGCTTTCGGGGCTACGCCTAACCGTGCGTGCACCAGGGCAGCCGTTGCAGGTTCCAGAAAATCCCGCGATACCGAGCAGTTCAGGATGCACTCGATCTGGCTTCCAGGTATACCGGCCAGGGCCAGGGCGTACTTGCCTGCCATGGTCGCGGCATCACTCGGGTTCGTACCGTTCTCCCAAAAGCGCCGCTCCCGAATGCCACTCATGAGCTCAAGGCGCCCATAAGGAAGGTGTAGCCGGTCATACAATGGGCTGAGGCGGGCTTCAATCTCCGCCGAAGTCACGATGTGTTTCGGCAACTCATACCCGATTGATTCAATACAGACGTTCGAATATCTCATCGACTGGAGAGGTGTCGGGGTTTTTGTATGGCTGACGGGAGCGGTGGCATTCTAAACAAGCGTGCTTGGGGGGTCAAGGTTTGGTCGCTAGAGGCGACCCTCTTGGATAGGCGATGTGCAGAGACATGCCCCATATCCGGTGTTTTACTTTACAATTCCCCACGAGATATGGTAGAAGGCCGCTCACAGAGGAGATCGCATGTATCTCAAACAATTGGAGATGAACGGGTTCAAATCGTTCGTCGAATCCCGCCTGTTTTTCCAGCCCGGCATTACGGCTGTGGTCGGGCCGAACGGAACCGGTAAAAGCAACATTCTCGATGCGATCCTGTGGGTGCTCGGCGAGCAGAGCACCAAGGCGATGCGAAGCGAGCGTATGGAGGATGTCATCTTCAATGGCACCGAGTCACGAAAACCCCATGGGATGACTGAAGTCTCTCTGATACTGGGCGCAGTGGACAATGGGCCATCGCCAACTGACGCGGCTCCAGCCCCCTTGCCGTACTCGTTGGAAGAATGTCGCGAAGTCATGGTCACGCGGCGGCTGTTCCGCGATGGTGTCAGCGAGTACTTCATCAATAAGACCCCATGCCGATTGAAAGACATCCGGAGCTTGTTGCTCGATAGCCGAGCCGGCAGCAAAGGGCACACCGTCATCGAGCAGGGAATGATTGACCGCCTCTTGAAAGCCTCGCCACTCGAACGGCGGGAGCTAATCGAAGAAACCGCCGGCATTATCCGTTACAAGAAACAAAAAGCCGAAGCGCTCCGCAAGTTGGATGCGACGACACAAAATCTTTTGCGAGTCCGGGACATCGTGAATGAGGTCAAGCGGCAGCTCGGGAGCCTGGAGCGCCAGGCGCGTGCGGCTGAAGCCTATCAAGCGCTGCGTCAAGAAGTCAGACGGCTGGAGTTGCGGGTCTTAGTCCACGATTACCGGGAAGTGGCGGGTGAACGCCATGAGAACGACCGGCGCCTCAATGAGCTGGACATGCGCGAGAGTGCAGAAGTGGCGGTCGTCGGACGCCATGCGGCATCTGTCGAGACAATGCAGTTGGAGGTGACCCATAGCGAAACGGCGCTTTCGGCGGTACGTGAACAGATGGCGGCTGCGGAAGCACGGATGACTCAAGCCGGAACGGCCATCGAACTCATGGTTCAAAAAATTGCGTTTCTCGAAGAACAGCGCAGGCGTGTGGAGGCGGATGTCGAGCATGTTCGGACCGAGCAACGCGATGCGGAGACGGAGGTGAAGGGCCTTCGCGTCACGGCCGAAGAACTGCAAGCGGCGTTTGCCCTCACATCGAATTTGGCAGCAGAGGTTGAGACCGCGTTGTCCGCAGCTCAACAACGGTATCGCGAAAGCCAAGCGTTGCTGGAGTCGGCGCGCGCCGCCGTGATGGAACATGTCCTGGCGGGAACGGCCGCGGTAAACCGCCTCGCAAGCGATCGTGCACGGGCCGGTGAACTGTCGCGACGGGTCGAACGGCTGGAGCAGGACCGGGTCCGGGCAGGGGCGAGGCTCGATGCGGTGACTGTTGCCCTTTCGTCGCATACCGTTCGGAAACAGGAACTCGAAACGCAATTGGCGGCATCCGGCACCTCTCGCGGTGATCATGCAGAGACAGCCCATCGCCTGAAAGCAGACATTGCGGAATGCGATCAGCAGATCGTTCGACTGCAGGAAAAGCTGACCGTGTCGATCGCCCGAGGGAAGGCTTTGCATGCCGTGAAGCAAGACGCCGTCATCTTGCCTCCGTCGGTCACGGACCGGTTCGGGGAGACGGTGACACAGGTGTTGACGGTGCCCGCGGAATATGAGGCCGCCGTTGAAGCGGTACTTGGCCATCGACTCGTGAGCGCGCTGATCGAAACGCCTTCTGAGGCCGTGTCGCTGTTAGAGACATTGAAGGCGCAAGGACTGGGCGGGGGCAGTTTTCTTCCGCGACGGCCACGGCTGTTTGGCGGACCGCCTGCCGTGACATTCGACGGGCCGGGCGTCCTTGGTTCAGCATTGTCGTTGGTGCGGGCACGGGACGGGTACGAAGATCTGGTGCAGTACCTGCTCGCAGGCGTCGTCATCGTGGATAGTCTTGAGCGCGCGATCACGGTGTGGGCGTCTATGAACGAGGCGAGGCGCGCGGTCTTGGTCACGGTCAAGGGAGAGATTCTGACGCCGGAGGGAATGGTGAGCGGAACTCCTATCGGAGCGGCGGTCGGCGCCATCAGCCGTGAACGGGAACTGCTGTCGCTGACGGCACAAATCGAAGATCTGGAACGCCGGGTTGAGAGAGCCCGGGCGGAGCGGGGGATTCTTGAAGAGTCATTTCAATCGGCTGCTCTGCCGCTCGAAGCCTTGGAAGCCGAGGTGCGCACTTTGGAAATGGCTGTGCTGAGCGAGCGAAAGGACCAACAACGGGCTGAAGAGGACGTGACCGAATGGCGGCAGCGGATTGAGACGACGCTTGCCGAGCGTCTGGCTGCCGAAGCGGAGCTGAACGCGTTGACCGCTTCCGAGCAGTCTCTCCGAGAGGAGCTCGAGCGGTTGGAATCTCAAAAACTGGCGGCCGAACAGGGACTGGTCGAACGGCAGAACGACGTGGCGGCGAATGAGGACGCGTTCACTCATCAACAGGCCGTGGTCGCACAGGTGCGATTGGAGAAAGCAACGCTCTGCGACCGTCTCGATCAGGCGCGTCGCGATATCAGCCGGCACGAGGACGCCATTGGGGTGCGACATGTCAGGCTCTCTGAACTGGAGCGCGAGGCGGCACGATTACTGAGCGCTGGACAGGCAGCATGCGACGAACGACGGCAGACGGAGGCGTCGCTGCCTGCAATCATTCACGGCGTGGACGAGGCCAGACAGCGGTTAAAGGAGCATCAAGAGGCGCAGACGTTGCGTGTCGCCGCCCTTCGTGCTCAGGAGAGCGAATGGAACCGGGCCCGGCAGCGTCTTGAAGAAGTTCACCGGGAACAGGAGAGCGTACGGCTTCTTCGCATGGAGGCCCAGCTTCGCCTCGAAGGGTATGACGCGCAATTCACGGGAACCTACGGTGTGAATTTCGAAACGGCGGTGTCGGAGGTCGGCGACGAGGTCCGGGATGAAGACATTGGCCCATCACGCGAGAAGCTTGCACTGAAGCGCGGACGGTTGCAGGACTTGGGACCGGTGAATGTCATGGCGATTGACGAACATCGCGAGCTGAAAGATCGGCTCGATTTCCTGCTGAAACAGGAGGAGGATCTCGCGCAATCGGTCGCCTCGCTGAAGGCCATTATCTCCCGCATCAATCGGGAGACCAAGCAACTGTTTATGGAAACCTTCGAACAGCTTCAAACAACGTTCGGCGAGATGTTTACGACCTTCTTCGACGGCGGGCGTGCCGAGTTGTTTCTGGTTGAGGACGAGGAGGGGGGCGAACCGGGCGTGGATATCGTCGCCCAGCCGCCCGGAAAGCGGCTGAAGAATATCACTATGTTGTCGGGGGGGGAACGGGCGTTGACGGCGATGTCCCTCATCTTCGCAAGCTTTCTGATCCGTCCCACGCCGTTCTGCGTGCTTGATGAGATTGATGCGCCACTGGATGAAGAGAATACCGTGAGGTTCACGAGGGTGCTCCAAAGGCTGGCATCCAACAGCCAGTTCATTGTCATCACCCACAGCAAGCAGACGATGGAGGTGGCGGACTCTCTCTATGGGGTGACCATGGAAGAGCCGGGAATCTCCGCCCTGGTCTCGGTCAGACTCAGTAAGCTCCTGACGACCGTATAGGTCTGTCATCCTCGCGCTCGATGTCCCGGATGTCCGGGGGGTGGCTCCGTAGTAATCTTGACACTGCTGGTGACGTTTGTTATACCCGTACTGCAGAAATGCCGCGTATTTGCTCACCGGGATCTCGGATTCATTAGGCAGGAAGGTGTAAGGGAATCGTGAAGCGACTGCTCGGTCTTCTGACCAGTTGGTCTGAAAGAATTCTCTCCGCGGCGCCTCCGCATATGCAGCAGCGCGCCCGACAGAATGCGCGTCGCCTGATGCGCCTCGTGGGCGGCAATCCCAATTTATTCTCGCAGGCTCCCGCGCAACCTCGGTGGAGCGAATCGGGATACATTCCCCATCAGGGAGCGACGCTGAATGAAGCGGTCCGGCGGGCACAGGCGTGGTTGCTGAGCCGTCAGGATGAGGCCGGGTATTGGGTCCACGAGCTTGAAGCGGATACGACCCTGACCTCTGAATACATAATGCTCAGACGGTTCTTGGGCCTCGTAGACTTGGAGAAACAGCGAAAGGCCGTTCGGCACCTGATCGAGGCGCAATTATCGGATGGCGGCTGGCCCATTTACCACGGTGGTCCACCGGATATCAGCGCCTCGGTGAAGGCCTACTTTGCCTTAAAGCTGGCTGGCATTTCTGCCGAAGAACCGTTTATGCAGAAAGCCCACTCAGTCATTCTCAGCAAGGGGGGCGTCGTTCGGGCGAATGTGTTTACCAAGATCACGTTGGCCTTGTTCGATCAGTATGACTGGCGCGGTCTGCCGACCATGCCGGCCGAGATCATCCTCTTGCCGCCGCATACCTTTTTCAGTCTCTATGCCCTCTCGTATTGGTCCAGGGCGGTGCTGGTCCCCTTGCTGATCATCTTTAATGCGAAGCCGGTCTGTCGGGTCTCCATGGAACAGGGCATCGCGGAGTTGTATGCGACTCCCCGCAAGGACGTGAACTTTAGGCGCGAGCCTCCCTTCCGAAAGGATCAGCGCTGGCTCACGTGGCAGAACGCATTTATCACACTGGATGCGGCCCTCAAGGTCTATGATTGGCTCGTCCCGAAAGGGCTCCGGAAAAAAGCGATCGAGCGCGCTGCAGAGTGGATGCTCGAGCGAATGGCGGGAGAAGGCGGCTTGGGCGCGATTTATCCGGCGATGGCCAATTCCGTCATTGCACTCCGGTGTCTTGGACATGAGACCGACGATGCTCTCTTCCGGAAGGCATTGGGTGAAATTGAAGCGCTGGAGGTTCATGCGGGTGACACGTTGCATTTGCAGCCCTGCTTCTCGCCGGTGTGGGACACGCCGCTGACGCTGAGCGCGCTCATTGAAAGCGGCCTTCCTCAGGATCACGCGGCGCTGGTCCGCGCCGCTCGTTGGATCTTAGCACGCCAATGCAACAAGGTCGGAGACTGGATCGTCTCCTCTCCGAACGCGAAGCCCGGCGGCTGGTACTTCCAGTTCGAGAATGAATATTACCCCGACAACGATGATACGGCTGCGGTCGTGATCGCGCTGTCGAAGATCGTGACGCCGGAGCCCGATCTTCAGCGGATCGCCATGCAACGGGGTGCGGAGTGGACGCTCGCCATGCAGAGCAGCGACGGCGGCTGGGGAGCCTACGACAAGGACAACAATAAGATGCTGTTCAATCAGATCCCGTTCGCGGATCACCGGGCGTTGTTGGATCCCAGCACGGCGGACCTCGCCGGACGGGAGTTGGAGATGCTCGGAGCATTGGGGTATGGCTTGTCTCATCCGGCAGCGGTGCGTGCTCTGCGATTTCTCCGGAAGACGCAGGAAGAGAATGGCTCGTGGTACGGGCGGTGGGGCGTGAACTATATTTACGGCACATGGTCGGTGCTGGCCGGTCTCAAGGCGATCGGTGAAGACATGCAGGCGGAGTATGTCCGTCGCGCGGTCATCTGGCTCGTCTCCAAACAGAACCCTGACGGCGGGTGGGGGGAATCGTGTCTCTCCTATGCTGAGGAGGAGGCGCATGGCGTCGGTCTCAGCACGGCTTCTCAGACCGCGTGGGCGTTGATAGGGCTGTTATGTGCCGGAGAGATGGAGTCCCTCAGCGTCATGCGCGGCGTCAACTATCTTCTTCGCCATCAAGACGCTGACGGATCCTGGCCGGAAGGCATGCACACGGGGACAGGGTTCCCCCGCGTCTTTTATCTTCGCTACCATGGCTACAGTCAGTATTTTCCACTCTGGGCCCTTGCGATGTATCGATCGCTCAAGTCCAAGGGCCGGTCCCGCGCGGACGAAATCCGAGAACACCAGCGCATGCACGGACATCTCCGCCTGGAAGCGTAGTCATGCGCGTGGCTGTTTTAGCGGCCTCGCGCCGTGAGCTTCTTCCGGCGCAGACAGCGTGCCGATCTGCCGGACCTCTCTTTAGAAGCCGCCTGGGACAATTTCCTTATTGCATGGGCCGGCTCGGTGATCTAGAACTGTACTTCCTGCAGACAGGAACCGGTCCGCGAGCCGCCCGGCAAGCCACCGAAGCAGCGGTCAGCGAATGGTCACCGGATGCCATCATTTCGACCGGATATGCGGGGTCTTTAGGGGCTGCCGGGATCGGAGACGTGATTATCGGCACTCGGGTTCTTGACTGGTCTGTGGACACCGCTCGAAGCGAGATCCAGACCGAGATCGGATTCCGGGAACGCGGTACTATCGCTGCGCGTGATGCTGTCATCACGTGGAGTCAAGGTCCTGTGGTCACCGTCAAAAGTGTCCTGTGGCAGGCCAGCGAAAAGGAGGCCCTCGCGATCGGAACCGGAGCGATAGCCGTAGACATGGAAAGTGCGCCGATCGCACAGGTGGCCGTTTCCGCCGGTGTTCCATTCCTGGTCGTCCGTGCCATATCGGACCGTGTCGCTGAAGATCTGCCCATGGACTTTAATCTGTGGTTTGCGCCTTTTGGCGCTGCGCGCTGTTTCTGGGAACTCCTGAAGCGGCCGACCATCATGCCGGGTCTGTGGCAGATGAAACGCCATGCCGATCACGCCTCTGAGAGCCTGCGGAAGTTTTTTTGCGCCTTGGTGATCGTCCTGGGCGCGCATGTCCCGCCAACAGAAACAAAGATCTCCATGATGGCTATAGGAGCGCAGCGATGATCGATACCGCCGTCGCCGGTCTTGGCCGACACACGCTTGGGCTCCTGCGGGAGATGGGTCGAATGATGCTGTTCCTGATCGGCACGGTTGCCTGGATGGTCCGTCCGCCGTTTCGGTTTGTGCAGGTGCTGAAACAAATGCATTTTATCGGGGTGAAGTCCCTGTTTGTCATCGTGCTGACCGGCTCTTTTACCGGGATGGTATTGGGGCTTCAGGGCTATTATTCGCTCCGCAAATTCGGTGCAGAAGGACTCCTCGGGTCCGCCGTCGCGCTCAGCATCATCCGGGAACTGGGACCGGTGCTTGCCGCGCTGATGGTCACCGGCAGGGCGGGCTCCGCCATGACCGCTGAGATCGGGCTGATGCGCATTACCGAGCAGATCGACGCGCTGGACACGATGGCCATCAGCCCCATGCAATACCTCATCGCTCCGAAAGTCCTGGCCGGTGTCCTCGTCTTGCCGATGCTGGTCGCGATCTTCGATCTGATCGGCATCTACGGAGGCTATCTGGTCGGCGTGCAACTCCTTGGCGTCAGTTCAGGCGCCTATACGAGTTCGATGGAATCCAGCGTCGAATGGAAAGACGTCTCCGGAGGCTTTCTGAAAGCGCTGAGCTTCGGGTTGATCGTGACCTGGGTGTGCACGTACAAGGGGTACCACACCAGCATGAGCGCCGAGGGCCTCGGCAAAGCCACGACAGAGGCCGTGGTCCTGGCCTCTGTGCTGATTCTTATTTGGGATTATTTTTTGACCTCGGTCCTCTTGTGAGCGTTCCTCACGCAAACACGGCCGCCGTTCAAATGGACACAGGGAAGGTGTCCGGTGATCCCGTCATTCGCTTGATCGGGGTGGAGAAGACATTCAGCGGGCAGCCTGTCTTAAGAGGCCTAAATCTCGACATTCCACGCGGCAAGCTGACGACAATCATCGGCCGCAGCGGAGGCGGCAAGAGCGTTCTGCTGAAGCATCTCATCGGGCTGTTAAAACCGGATCGAGGGCAGGTGCTGGTAGATGATGTGGATATCACCACATTGGGAGCTCACCAGCTGAATGAGGTGCGAAAAAAATTCGCGATGCTCTTCCAGGGTGCCGCGCTGTTCGATTCACTGTCGGTGTTTGAAAATGTCGCCTTCCCCCTGCGCGAAAAAACCGCACTGTCCGAAACCGAGATCGAGCAGAAGGTCCGGGCCATGCTTGAGGAGGTCGGTCTCCCAGATATGGGCCATAAATTTCCCGCTGAGTTGAGCGGTGGCATGCGGAAGCGGGCCGGATTGGCGCGCGCGCTTGTCATGGGGCCGGAGATCATGCTTTTCGATGAGCCGACGACAGGGCTCGACCCCTTGCTGGCGAGGACGATCCACGACCTGATTGTGGAGACTCAACGCCGGTTCGGCTTTACGGCCGTGATGGTCAGCCATGAGATCCCTGAAGTCTTCGGCATTTCCGATTATGTAGCGATGCTGCTGGACGGCGTCATTGTCGAGATGGCGACTGCCAAGGAGTTCCAGCGAACGACACATCCCGTCGTTCGCGAATTTATTAACGTCGGCGGCCAGTGCGAATCATCCGGAATCGCAGCGGCCACAGGAACGGAACAATCACAAGGATAGGCCTCGATGAATGACACCAAAATTGAAGTGATAGTCGGCATCTTTGTCCTGATCGGGATTGCGGCCCTCACGTATCTTGCCGTCAAGCTCGGCAAACTGGAGGTGATCGGATCGAGCCATCAACGCCACATTCAGGCCGAGTTCGATTCGGTCGCCGGCTTGAAGGCGGGTTCGACCGTTGAGATCGCGGGCGTTCAGGTCGGCCAGGTGAAGGGCATCAGCCTCCATGGGGAACGGGCGCTTGTCACATTGGCGTTGAAGCCGGACGTGAAAATCTACGGAGATGCGATCGCCTCGATCAAAACGCGCGGGTTGATCGGGGACAAGTATGTGGCGATCACTCCCGGCGGGTCCGACAAGGAATTGCCGCCGGGCGCGAAAATTCGCGACACGGAATCCGGAATCGATCTGGAATCGGTCATCGGTGAATTCATCCATGGAAATGTGAAATAAGGATCGATGCGAAGGAGATCGAAATGGGATATGTGAAAAACGGGCTGGGCATCGCGGTGATGGCCGCGGTGATCCTTCTCGGCGCGGCCTCTGCCGATACAGCCTGGGCGGGGCCGCCGACGGACGCTCTGAAGCAGACGATCGATGAGGTGATCAAGATTCTTGAAGATCCGGGATTGAAAAAACTCGACAAGAAGAAAGATCGCCGAGTCCGGTTGGAGGAAGTGGTCGGCCACCGGTTCAACTATGCGGAAATGGCGAAGCGCACGCTAGGGAAAGAATGGGCGAAGCGATCGCCGGAGGAGCAGAAGGAATTTGTCGCATCATTTCAAACCTTACTCGTCAATACCTACATCGGAAGGATCGAGAACTACTCCGGAGAAAAAGTACAGTACCTGAAAGAGACTACGGATGGAGACTATGCCGAGGTCAAAACTCAGATTGATACCGGGAAATCCATCGTGCCGATCGATTATAAAATGCATAACAATTCCGGAGAATGGCGGGTCTATGATGTTGTGGTCGAGGGCACAGGGCTCGTCCAAAACTATCGGGAACAGTTCCGTCGCATCATTAATAAGGAGTCGTTTGAGGCACTGGCACAGCAGCTTCGCGAAAAGGCGAAAGGCATCGACGCTCCTTAGTCGTAGGATGATGACGAAACTCGGCGGAGCCTCATGGGGCCTCCGGGGCTGCCTTCTGATTGCCGCACTCGCGCTGATCCCGTTCACCGAGACGCGCGGGCATGCGAAGGATCCGAACTACTTTATCATTCCCGCTGTTTCCACCTCCAAAAACGACGGCGTTGATGTCGGGGTCATCGTCCCGTTCATTTATGGCGACGCGGACGGCCGGATCAATGAAATCGTAGCCCCCATGTACGTCCACAATCAGTTCCTGGGGTCCCGGTTCACCCTGAACCTGTTCAAATATCCCGCCCGCGGGCAGGACATCACTCTCATCACCTCGTTCACCGAAAGGATCGAGCGCAAATTCATTCTCAGCTCACGCAATCTCTACCTTTCCGGAGGGCAGTACAGCCTGGAGGCGAGCGGCGGATTTTTCAAAAACGCCACCGCGCGTTTTTTCGGACTCGGCAGCCAGACGCCGGCGGCCAATGAGAGTAATTACACGGACCGCGAGCTCTATGCTCTTGTCACCGGCGGGCTTTATATCGGGCCGGGCACCCGGGTCACGATCACGGAACGCCTTCGCAATGTGGAGATTCAAACTGGGGGTCTGGTAGGAGACACCATCGGGGATACAGACAATGACAGGAATCTGCCATCCAGCCGTGTGGTCTTTCCCTTCGTCAAAGGAATGAACGGAGCCACAATCTTGGGACATAAGCTCGGATTCCTCCAAGACACGCGGGATGACACTGTGACCCCAACGATCGGCTCATTCTTCAGCATGTTTGCTGAATTGGCCCAATCCCTGACGGCGGAGGCCACAACGGTCTTCAGCCGATATGGCTTTGAATACCGGCGGTTGCTTCCGAACGAAACCAAGCAATATACCTTCGCGTTTCGGGCGAAATTCGACGCGACCGTCGGCGGCGACGCCATTCCATTTTTCGAGCGCAGCACACTGGGCGGACAGAATTCGTTGCGAGGGTACGGGGTGGGGCGTTTCGTGGATAACGATGCCCTCCTGTTCAATTTCGAGGAGCGGATTCAGCTCTTTCATTTGAGAATCTTGGGCACAGTCGCAGAGGTCGAGACTGCTCCGTTCCTGGATGTTGGCAAGGTGACTAGGACGTTCCGATACCGGGCTTTCTCGCAATACGAGGCCAATCCCGGCATCGGCTTTCGGGCCATCGCGCGCCCGAATGTTGTGGGACGGGTCGATTTTGCGAAGAGCAACGATGGGAATGCGGTGTTCGCGGGGCTGGACTTTCCATTCTGACTCGTCTAGGGAACATCCCTTCGTGGAAACCCTGAGGTATTGTTGAACATCTCTTGTCCATCGTGCCGCTGTCGGCAGGTCTCCATCCTATTTTTTCTTACTAGCATGTTGCTCTCGTCTGCCGGACAGACTCTCGCTGCAGAGATCATGGAAGGGCAAGGACCCGTTCCGGTACGGAATTACCAACCGATCCAAGGGTTGTCGCTTCAGATGCCGGGGGAGTCGGCAATTCCGGTCAGCCGCGGCGAGTTTATGATCCGTGGCGACTTCGCAGAGACCAGCACCATCATCAGAGACTCGAATACGGGCGTGAATGCCGTGCTCAAGTTGAATCAACTGCGGTCTGCTTTGGACATTCGATATGGAGCGATGGAGAACACGGAGGTCGGCATCGAGGTCATTTCCCGCTACAATCATTCGGGCGCCCTGGATGGGCTGATTACGGCGACCGAACGTCTCTTCGATCGATCCGCTCCGATACGTGAGCAATTAAAGCATCAGGGATTCACGTATGTGCTCGCACGAAACGGTCAGCCGCTTCTCCAGGGCACGAACGGTGCATTTGGTCTGAGCGACACCGTCGTGTACACAAAGACGTTGCTGTTTGTGGAGAGCACGTATCTTCCGGCGATTGCGCTACGGACGGCCATAAAAGTGCCGATCGGAGACAAAAGTCGCGCGTTTGGGACTGGCGTGGCGGATCTTGGAGTGGGGTTGGTGTTGCAGAAGACGGTATGGAATCGAGTCGTCTTCTATCTCAACGTGAATCAGATGTTACCCACGGGACATTACCTCGATTTGGCGCTTCGCGCGTATTGGACGGCGATGTCTGGTGTCGAATTCATGATCACGCCGAAATTCTCCGTCGTCGGCCAGTTCGACTATTATCAGTCGCCGTTCGGGAGAACGGGAAGCAACGGCTTAGACAACGGGGTGACGGAAGCTGTCCTCGCGTTCGGATGCCGGATGAGTCAGGACTTTCTTCTCCAAGTCTATGGGGTGGAAAACTTGGATCTCATCCGGGATTCCGCGCCTGATTTTACACTCGGCATGGTTTTGACATACCGTCTCCCTCAAAACCATCGGCTGTAATCCATTGACACGATCGCCTTGGTTGTGTCACAATACCGCGATTTCACTTACTATTCAGACCATTCCAAGACAGATCAGGTCGGTTCCATGGAGGGATACAGTGCAGCTTCTCAAGACGATTGAGTCCCCTGCGGATTTGAAGCGCCTGCCGGTTGATCAGCTTCCGTTCCTGGCCGAGGAGATTCGTGAACAAATCATCTCAGTGACGTCCGCGGTGGGCGGACACCTGGCGTCCAACTTAGGTGTCGTGGAATTGACCCTGGCGTTGCACTATGTCTTACAGACACCCAAGGACAAGATTGTATGGGACACGAGCAATCAGGCCTATACCCATAAACTTCTGACGGGGCGCCGGCAGCAATTTTCAACGCTGCGGCAATATGGAGGATTGAGCGGGTTCTGCAAACGCGAAGAGAGCATCTACGATACATTCAATGCCGGTCATGCCGGGACGGGGGTATCCGCCGCAGTGGGGATGGCAGTCGCGCGCGACTTGGAACGGCAGGATCACAAGGTTGTGTGTGTCGTCGGTGACGGTGCCATGACATCCGGGATGACCTTGGAAGCCATGGAACACGCGGGAGGATTGCAAAAAGACCTTTTGGTGATCTTGAATGACAATCAGATGTCCATCTCGCCGAACGTGGGCTCCCTCTCGGCCTATTTGAACCGCACCTTCACCGGAGAGTTCATCACACGGATGCGAGAGGAAACCGGACATCTGCTACGGGCCATCCCCATGATCGGGAGTTCCATCAGCAGGATGGCGCACCGCGCCGAGGAACTGGCCAAGGGGCTGATCCTGCCGGGGCTTCTGTTTGAGGAGTTAGGCTTTCGCTATGTGGGTCCGCTTGACGGTCATAGTTTCGAACACCTTTTGGGGACGTGCGAGAATGTGCTGAAGCTCAAAGGACCGACGCTGCTGCATGTCATCACAAAAAAAGGGTTGGGGTACGAGCCGGCCATGAAAGATCCGGTGTGGTTTCATGCCTGTCCGGCATTCGCGCGCGAGACGGGACGTCCCTTGAAGTCATCCGGTAAGCCGTCGTATACCGCGGTGGCCATGAACACGTTGACCCGGTTGGCGAGGGAAGACCGCCGGATCGTGGCCATCACGGCGGCGATGAGCGAAGGGACCGGATTGGCGGGATTTGCCAAGGAGTTTCCCGAGCGATTTCACGACGTCGGGATTGCCGAGCAACATGCGCTCACCTTCGCCGCGGGGCTGGCGACTCAAGGCGCCAGGCCGGTCGTGGCCATGTATTCCACGTTCCTGCAGCGAGCCTACGACCAGGTCGTCCATGATGTCGCCACGCAGAACCTGCCCGTGACGATCCTCATTGATCGGGCAGGATTGGTGGCCGAAGACGGGACGACGCACCACGGGGCCTTCGACTACGCCTATCTTCGCCATGTGCCCAATATGGTCGTGATGGCTCCGAAAGATGAGAACGAACTGCAGCATATGATCAAGACCGCCCTGAGCTACGAGGGTCCGGCCTCGGTTCGGTATCCCCGCGGTAGCGCCCTTGGCACCCAGATGGATCCATTTCCGAAGCGTTTGCCGATCGGCCAGGGCGAGCTGCTTCGGGAGGGAAGCGACATTGCGTTGATGGCTGTCGGCGTCACCGTGATGCCCGCTCTTCAGGCGGCGGAGCGACTGGCAGAGGAAGGCATCTCAGCGGCCGTGGTGAATGCGCGATTCGTGAAGCCGCTCGATCATGTGTTGATCGCGGAGGTCGCGAAAAAAATAAAGTGCCTGATGACCGTCGAGGAAGGATGCCGAATGGGCGGGTTTGGCTCTGCCGTGCTGGAGTCTCTTGCCGATCAGGGCATTTTCTCTATCCCGACGAGAGTGCTCGGTCTGCCAGATAAATATATCGAACAGGGGCCCCAAGATCTTCTTCGTGTGCAGTATCTTCTGACGGCAGACGGCATCTATGATGAGGCGAAAGCGCTTCTGGCTCCAATAAGCCTGGGCCTCCACGAGCGCCGATAAGTGTTCATCAAACGCCGCAAGACGAAGCAAATCAAGGTTGGGCGGGTCCCGGTGGGCGGGGGAGCGCCCGTCGTGGTGCAATCCATGACGACGCCCGATACCGCCGACGTCGGGGCGACGGTCGAACAAATTCATCAACTGGAACAGGTCGGCTGTGAGATTGTCCGGGTAACCGTCAATACTCCGGAGGCAGCTGATGCGCTGCCTGCGATCAAGGCTCAGACACAGATCCCGATAATTGCCGACATTCATTTCGACTACCGCCTGGCTCTCAAGGCCGCGGAGGTCGTCGACTGTGTTCGCATCAATCCCGGCAATATCGGCGCCTGGTGGAAAGTAGAGGAAGTGGTCAAAGCGGTGCGGGACCGGAACATCCCTCTTCGCATCGGCGTGAACGGCGGCTCGCTGGAGCGTGAGCTGCTGACGAAATACGGCTATCCGACGGCGGAAGCGCTATGCGAATCGGCCTTGAACGCAGTCCATGCGCTCGAGGATATCGGGTTTACAAATATGAAAGTGTCATTGAAGGCTTCCGACGTCCATATGGCCGTGGACGCCTACCGGTTGTTTTCGCTGCAGGCCGATTACCCCTTGCACCTTGGCATCACCGAGGCGGGGACCTTGCTCACCGGGTCCATCAAATCCGCGATTGGCATTGGGATGCTGCTGGCCGACGGTATCGGGGATACCATCCGCGTGTCGCTGGCGGCCGACCCCGTGGAGGAAGTGAAGGTCGGTTTTGAAATCCTGAAGTCTCTTGAGTTGAGGCATCGCGGTGTCAATGTCATCGCCTGTCCCACGTGCGGCCGGGTGGAGATCGACGTCGTCAAATTAGCCAATGAACTCGAAAAGAGGTTGGGCCACATCAAGGTGCCCCTGAATGTCTCTGTTCTCGGATGCGTCGTCAATGGGATCGGTGAAGGCAAAGAGGCGGACATCGGAATTGCCGGCGGAGAGGGCCATGGGATTCTGTTCAAGCAGGGCAAACTCGTGCGGAAGGTAAAATCCGAGGATTTAATGGAAACCTTGCTTGCCGAAGTGGAAATCATGGCGAAGGAAAGAGAAGCCGAGATATCTGGGAACAGCGGAAATGACCGCCAGGGACATGACGTCGATGAGCACTCACCCTCCACCTCTCCTCGGAAGGGAGAGATACCGGTCCTCAAGCTGTGATTTCCAGCCAGGTTCCCGCTATACTCTGACGAAAGGCGCCGTACCCAAGTGGCTAAGGGAGCAGTCTGCAAAACTGCGATGCAGCGGTTCGAACCCGCTCGGCGCCTCCACCGATTCTCCGCGGGACGTTCGTATGCTCCCTCAGAGGCTGACCGCCTTTCGAATGGCCCCGTTGGCTTTGCTGAATAAGGGTGTCTTGCCGCTTGCGGGCGATGGCTTCTCGTCCTTAGGAGCCGGAGGCTCGGCGACCGCGGGCGGGGTCTCACGTTCTAAACCAAAATGAATGACTTGCACGAGGATGCCGGTTCGCGTGGTGGTCTGGGTTTTTTCCATGATGTGCTTGATATGCTCTTTGACGGTCTGTTCCGTGACACCCAGTTCATTCGCGATTTCCTTGTTGGTCCATCCCTTCAAGAGATTCTGAACCACCTGCATCTCCCGATCCGTTAAATGGAAGCGTTCCTTGGCTTCCTCGGTCGCACTCTCCTGCCGACGTCCGATTTCTTCCATCATGATGAGGATCCGGGATTGTTGGCTGCCGGTTGTATCGGGGAGCCCGAGTCCGCACAGCAAAATGGGACGCTTCGGATCGCCGACGATCCGCCGCAACTGAAACTGCTCCCAGTCCTTGGCCTCGGGACGTACCTGCAGCGCCTTCATTATTTTCACGCAGAGGTCAGCGACGGCAGGTGGCAACACGCCGTTCGCGGCTTTCCCGCTCTGATGTTTGTTAATCTGGGCGCAGAGTTCCCAGGAGCGTCGATCCCGATAGAGCAGTTGCATGGATGATGTCAGCATGAGAATGCCCGGACCGACCCGTTTCTCGGCGATGGTTTCCATATACTGGACCGATTCCTTTGTTGCATCAGTTCTCATGAACGCCTCCTAATGATTCGGCGTGATTCAGCTATGCGCAACATAGGGAAAGGACTTTCTCTAGTAAATCCATCTTTAGTATTAAAATATAGAGGGAATGCCGCACGAAGAGTTGTCCATCGTCCATCCTTCTGGCAGCATTACCATCAAAAGATGGGTATCGGCAGTACATCTTGACAGTAGCGATATGACCTTATAAGTTCGCACGGTAAGGTGAACACGTAAGAACTGCGTGCATCTGATTGAGGAGGCCCACATTGCGGCATCAGTCCCATCGATCCTGGCAGACGGTTCCATCGTTGGTGTTCGTGCTGACAGTGATCGGGATGGTGTCGAACGCGCCGCCCGCAGAGGCCGAACTAAAATTCGTGCCGGCGCTTGTCGTATCGGAGCGCTATGACAGCAATGTGCTGTTCGCGACCGGTCGTAAGACGGAAGATTTCGTCACGACCGTGGCGCCGGAGCTGAGAGCCGATTATACGGGCCGGCTGGTGGAGGGAAGTCTTCGGGGCGGTTTGGTCGTCGGAAGCTATGCGAAGAATTCAAATCTCAATTACGTGGCCGCGAATGGCTCGCTCGTTCTGAATCTCGATCAGCTCGTCGGGCGTTTGGATAAGCGGGCGAAGCTGCAAGTCGCAGAGTCGTTCTTCTTCACTCCTGAGTTGCCGGCATTTGTCAGCGCCACGGCAGGGTTCAATCCTTTCGCCACGGGGATCCAGCCGCAACGCGTCAATACCTATACGAACACGGCGTCCGCCAACGGCAACTTCGAGTTGTCTGCCCTGACGAACCTACGGGCTTCCTATACGCACTCGATTCTTCGGTTTGGCACCGTCCTGGGAAATCCCCAGCAAGGCGGTTTGTTTCGGACGACGTTTCAGACCGTCAATGCCGGACCCCAATTCAAGGTTTCCCGTGACGACACGGTAAGTCTCACCTATCAATACCAACAAGCGGACTTTGCCGGAGGGCAGGTACCAGGATTTACGACCCAGGGCGGAACGGTGGGCTGGGCCCGTGTGCTGAATCAGAGGCTCACGATGAATCTTGCGGCAGGGGCGGCCGACATTCAACCCACCAACCGGGTGAGCTTCATAGGCGATGCCTCATTGCAGTGGAGGGCGGCGGAGAATTCGACGTTCACATTTTCCTATACGAGATCAGTTCTGCCGAGTTTTGCGGTGGCCGCGCTGCCGTTGGAAAGTCAGATTTTCAAGGTCGCACTGCTGCATCGCGTGACTGATCCTCTCACGCTGACCGCAGTGGCCGATTACGCGCACAACCAATCCAACGTGACCGGGGAGCATCTATTGTTTCGTTCTTATGACGCGGTCTTGCGACTGAACTACGCTATTACACGGGTGCTCACTGGATCGCTGACATATACCTACACGAAATTCATGCAGAGCTTCTCTTCGCTGGGTACCACCTCGTTCGATCGCAATCAGGTGATCGTGAGTTTACGCGCCGAGTGGAAATGACTCGGGGCGCTGAACGGAAGGCCAGAAGAACTAGGGAGCGGACGAGGAAACGGGCGCAGGCGTTAATCGCTTCCACGTATAGGGACCGCCCCATTCCCGCGGGGGAATGATGGTTTGTCCCACTCTGGTGTACCACCACTTGCCCTCCGCTCGCGAGCCGTCGCTGGAAAGCTGGATCTCGAACCCCCCCTCGCGGTCATTTCCGGTTTGCGTCCATAGTCCTTCCCATCGGCCGTCCGTAGAAGAGGTCGTTGCAATGCGGCCGTTTTGCCACGTGTACGTGCCGTTGCCGTCGCGATCGAGCGTGGCGGTATACGTCCGTTCCTCTTCTTGAATTTCCCATTCCCCGGTCAGATCGACGGTGCCGGCACTGGCCGTCGAGGCCAAGGTCAGGATGGCAAACAGCCACGTCGTGAGGCGTCTCGTGAAGTGCGGCATTTCTTTCAGGCCCTCTCTCTCTAGGGACGTATCATACCATTCGCACGATGGTCTGCACAGTCATGCGGAAGCGCTTCTGGCGGATCGTCAGCATTGACGTAGGCTCCATCCGATGATAGAGTGATTTCCCAACTTCTTATCGCATTTGGCTACGCGTTCCTCGAGGCGCGGTTTAGCAGCTACACATGGAGGGCATGCCTTGGCTGTTCCGATCTTGCAGATGTTCACGGTCGCCAAATATGTGCTGACGCAAAAACTCAAGGGTGTTGAGCGGTATCCGCTTGTGATGATGCTGGAGCCGTTGTTCCGGTGCAACCTGGCATGCGCCGGTTGCGGAAAAATTCAGTACCCGGATCATGTGCTCGACCGGCGCTTGACCCCCGAGCAGTGTTGGAAGGCAGCTGAAGAATGCGGCGCGCCGATCGTCAGTATTCCCGGCGGGGAACCGCTGATCCATCCCGAAATGGCCGCGATCGTGAAGGGATTGGTCCACCGGAAAAAATATGTCTATTTGTGCACGAACGCCATTCTGTTGGAGCGCAAGCTGGATGAGTACACGCCTTCCAAATACCTGACCTTCAGCATTCACATGGATGGGCTCAAAGAAGAGCATGATCTGGCCGTCTGTCGAGACGGGATCTATGAGGTCGCGGTGAAGGCGGTCAAAGCTGCGCTCAGCCGTGGATTTCGCGTCACCACTAACACGACCCTGTTCAACGATGCTGAACCCGAGCGCGTGAGGCAATTTTTCGATGCGATGATGGAGCTAGGAGTGGAAGGGATGATGGTGTCTCCAGGATACAGCTACGAGAAGGCTCCCGACCAGAAAAATTTCCTGAAGCGGGAGCGCACCCGCGACCTGTTCCGCCGCATCCTTCATCATCCGAAGAAAGGGTGGCGGTTCAATCAGTCGCCTCTCTTCCTCGATTTTCTCATGGGGAAGAAGGATTATCAGTGTACCCCATGGGGCAACCCCACCTTTAATATTTTCGGGTGGCAAAAACCCTGTTATCTGTTGCAAGAAGGGTACGCGGCCACTTTCCAGGAACTCATGAATAAGACGAAGTGGGAGCAATACGGAACCGGACGGCACGAGCAGTGCGCGGATTGCATGGTGCACTGCGGGTATGAAGCGTCGGCCGTCAACGATACCTTCGGGTCTTTCAAGGGCTTCACCCGGACCGTTCAGGCAACATTAATTCCGACCGCGCGATAGTCGCCCGCCGATCCGTGTCCGACACGACGCTCGACAGCTCCGGACGATGTGAAGCGCGGAGCTATCGTCCGACGAATCCCGCCGATCTCGCGGAAGCGCTGGAGCGGGCGTTCGATTACCGCGGCGATGTGACGCTGGAACTGCGATCCGGAGAGCGCATTGAAGGGTACATTTTCAACCGGTGCGCCGATGACCCCTCGCCTTCGCTTCAAATGTATCTTGCAGGAGATTCCACCCCCCGTCGAATCCGCTATGCTGAGATCGTCGCGGTGATGTTCACGGGCGAGGACACCGCCTCTGGAAAATCGTGGGAGGCGTGGGTGAAGAAAAAGGAATCGGACCGAAAAGCCGAGGCAGACCGCATCGCGGCCGACGCGCGCGCGCGCGGACATCTCTGAGCTTCCCCGGCGGGCACCAGCATGGCGGACGGACCGACCCAGCCCCGCTCCCTGGAGGATCTCATCTCCAACGGATATGCCGTCCAGCCCTTCAATTATCTTGAGGAAGGTTGGCAGGCGTTCAGAAATTATCCCCTCGGATTCATCGCTTTTGCCCTTGTCTTCATCGTCATTTCGCAAGCGCTCCCACTGCTGACGCCTGTCTTCGGGCAGCTTCTAAGTATTGCCGTGCAGGTCATCATGATGGCCGGCATTGCCATGGCGACGTGGGGGCAACTTCGAAACCGGACCTCTACGTTCGCGGACTTTTTTCCTGATTGGGAGACCGTGGGGAGGCTGGTGGTCAGCACCGTGCTGGCGCTTCTTTTGATCGCGGCCGGACTTCTGTTGTTCGTGCTCCCTGGCATCTATCTGATCGTGGCCTACAGCTTTTCCTACATGCTGATTGCGGACCGGCACCTGGGAGCCTGGCAAGCACTCGAGGCAAGCCGCCGGGTGGTGACCCGGAACTGGTGGGGGATCTTCTGGTTGACGGGGGTGATGTTGTTGTTGATCATGGGCGGGGGCATATTCGGCGCGGCGCTGCTGGGCTTTCCGCTCGGCTACGTCTTAACCGGCTACTTTCCGGAAGTCAGTCTTGATGATCTGCCTCTCGTGCTGCCAGAGACGGGGGCTCAGGTGAATCTGGGAATGATGGTCGGCCTCCTCAGTGGAACGATGATCGGTGGCGGATTGGGGATTGCCCTCTCAGGATGCATGTTCGGGGCGGCCTACGCCGATATCTTCGGCCTTGCATCGCCACCGCCGCAGACGGCCTAACGGTCCTCCAGATTCCTTCTCAACGGGGAGGAGCCCGCATTTGCCCCAGGCTCATCCCATTCGATCTCCCTCAGGTGCAGCAGGATGCCATAGGACTGATCCGTTCGATGGCGCACGATGCGAACCGACCGGTTCAGAGCCGGCACGTCAAACTGCTCTCCGACCGTCGGTGATTTGCCTCGCTCAATCAGCGCTTCGGCGATCTCGCTGAGCGCTTCGATCGTGGACCGTTCAGACAGCCCGGCCGGTCGAAATGCTTCGATATCCTCAAGGCCGAATTTCGATAATCCCCTAGTATGGAACCACACCCGCCCGTCTTCTCGGCCACTTACCTGCTCGATGCGAAGGTGATCGGCTATGCGAAATTGACGAAGCGGGCGGTCCGTCCAATCCGACGGATTGAAATAGGTTTCGGTGGCGACATCGTGTGCGGTTCCTCCCGTCAGTAGCGTGAGGCCTCGCGCAAGTCTGGCGACGTGTAGCACCACGTCTCGCACGTCGAGCCCCACCGGACGAAGCGGAAGGACGTGTGCGCTTCTTTGGTGACCCCATCCGAGGCGTTCACGCCATGGATCGGAGATAGACGGGGGAAGATTGGGGTCGACGAGCGCACTCCACGGACCGTGATGAGCTTCGAACTGAGTGACCTGAAAATCCGGTGAGACGTCGATCTTCAGCGGACCCCCGTATTCGTCATTGAACCAGGCGACGAGAAACCCCGGCGGGATGGGTTCCGGAGCCGCGTATCCAATGACGAAGGTCGGCCGGCGAAGTTCCCCCTTCGGCATGTTCCTCTTGATTTTCTTCACGGCAGCAGACGCTAACCGGTGTCCATTCATGGTGTCAAGGCGCCCCTCCTGTGACCCGCATGAAACGACGTACAAACAGGCCTCCAAACTCCGCAAAATTTATTGACAAAAGTAGGCGTCTATGTTAGATAGGCCCACGCTTTCTAGGGGTTTTTTAAGTTATTTTTACGGTGATGCAATCGTGGCCTTCGCGTCGTCTCAAGGTCTTCTTCCTCACTCTGGCATGCGGGTGTATCGGGACCGAAATGATGTGGCCCGGTCCGGCGGATGCCATGCACGAAACAGATCACCGATTCACCGTGTCAGGATATGTGCGGGACAAGGACGGCACGCCGGTCGGCGATGCCCGGGTATACGTCCGTGATCTACGGGATCAGAAGATCGAAGGCGTCACGACATACACCGACCGGAAGGGATATTACAAAGCGGTTCTCCATCTCCACAATGACAATGCGGGTGACCAAGTGCAAATCTCTGTCCGTGAGGAGAAGGTCGGATTAGAGGATGCGAAAGACGTTCGAGCCGAGTTCAATCCTCGCGACGCGAAAACCGAACGACAAGCCAAAATTAATTTTGGACCCTCATTGGACCAAGACCCGGACGCCGGCGATCGAACGTGGTCCTATGTTGCCGGAGGGGTGTTGATTGGCACGGCTGCCTTGGCCGCAGTCATGTGGGGCCGCCGAAAGCGGGCGACGGAATCAAAACGGCGGAGAAAGAAACGCTAAGTCCTTGGAAGAACATTCGCAGAGGCGCTTTTGTTTGTGGGTAAGGTCACCCGCAGGAAAAGCGTCTTTTTTATGCGCAGGGCACTATTTTTAAGACGCAGATCATGAGGCGAAAGGAGCGGAAGACGGCTATGAACATCCGATATGTCCTTGGAATGGTGTTGATCAGCGGTGCAGGGTTTCTTGTGGGATGTGCGGAAGAGAAGGAAAGCACGGCCCCTCCGCCGCCTGCTCCCCCGGAGTTTGCGGACAAGCATATGCCGGCGGGCTGGTGGACTGACCCGAAGATCATGGCCGAAGGCAAAGAAATCTTTGAAGGGGTCAAGAATATCGATGTGAACTGCTCCTCCTGCCACGGCAAGGATGGCAAGCCGGTGAAGGCCGGGGCTCGTGACTTCCGGAAAGGCGAACGGATGAAGTTGTATTCGGACAGCGTCTGGCTCTGGAGGATTTCGGAAGGCGTTCCGAACACCAAAATGAAGGCCTGGAAAAGCAAGTTGAACGAAGAGGACCGTTGGAAGGTGATGACCTATGAGCGCAACTTCGGTCTTCCCGGGATGGCCTATGACGTGGCCAGGCAAGAGTGGGTACCTGTGGCAGATCTCGGCAAGCCGGCTCCGGCAGCGAGTGCACCTGCCAGCGCGCCTGGCGCGGCCGCTCCGGCGACTGACGGCAAGCCGGCAGAGCCGGCTCCTGCGAAGGGTGGGAAGTGATTGACTTCCGGCATGGATAGAAGGGATCGGCGAGGATCATGAAGATCTGGCGACTCAAAGCGCCGGGCGGTTCTTCGGCGGCCCGGTGGATGCAATGGCGCACGAACACGTCCGGGCTGCGGATGCCGCGTTTTGCGGTGAGTAGCGGCGTGACGGCGGCTTTTGCGGTGACACTCATCCTGTTGCTTGGCGTGGCGGCCGCCTATGCGCAACTTCCCGAGCCCAAGGCGCACACTTTTCCTCTCGGCGGGAACCGCGCCGCTGTCTGGGTCGTGGCGCAACTCCACATCCTCTTCGCCGCGTTTATTCTCGGGGCGCCGATCTTCATCGTCGTGAGCGAGATTCTGGGTTGGCTGAGCGGAGAGAACTATGCTGCGCGGTATCGGTACGAACGGCTGGCCAAGGAAGTCACGAAAGTCACGGTCATTCTGTACAGCATGACGGCCCTCACAGGGGGACTCTTCATCTTCGTGCTGCTCGCCACGTATCCCCAGTTCACCGCATGGCTGATCAACCACTTTTTTGCGGTCTTCGCGATCATCTACCCGCTCCTGTTCATCGCGGAGACGATCATTCTGTATCTGTATTGGTATACCTGGGACGCGTTGCAAGGTCCGAAGAAGGGTCGGCACATCGCGCTTGGCGCGTTGCTGAATATCGTGGGCCTGGTTACGCTCTTTGTGATCGACGGCCCCACCTCGTTCATGAACACGCCGGTCAAGTCCGCCGAAGGATTGGACCTCAAGACGTTCATCGAAACGACCGCCACGCTATGGGATAAGATGGACAACTACACTTGGTGGCCGTTAAACATCCATCGCACCGTCGGCAATGTGGTGTTTGGCGGGTTCATCGCAGGCCTCATCGCCGCCTACATGTATCTGGCCTCGAAAACCGATGAGGATCGGGCCTTTTACGATTGGTTCGGTTTCGTGGGAAACATGATCGGGGTGGGTGCGCTGCTGGTCCTTCCTTTCGCCGGCTACTTATTGGCCTACGAATTGTGCGATTACGACGCGTCGATCTGTCCATACATGATGGCCGATCAACTCTCTATGTTCTTCGAGATGCAGGGCGCGATGGTCGGGCTCATCTTTCTTGCGAGTAATTATTACATCTGGTTGAGCATGAAACGGATCGAAGGGATTGAGCGGATCCGGATGTCCCTTGCAACATTGCTGCTGATGGTCAGTGTGCCCGTCGTCTTCATGATGGTCTGGACGAAGTTTCCCATCCCCGACAAGATGGCCTTCATCATTCCAGCCGTCTATGTTGGAGCCTGGTTGCTCATCGGAAAAATAATTCCCTGGACGGTGTCCTCTCAGACGATGGTGAAAGTGGCGTTCCTCATGGTCATCATCGGCAATGCCATTTGGATGACGCCCCATGCCTTCGTCGCGACCCAAGCGCTCGCCCCCGATGATGGCTCTCTCAGTCTGCCTCACGGAGAGGTCAGCCTGGGCTTTATCACCATCTCGTGGGACATGCTGGCATTGATGCCCGCGAAGAACGCAGCGGCCTTCACGCTGGTATTCGTCACGATCATTAATTACATCATGTATAACCGCGCGTTGCGCAACGGGCGGATCATCTGGGGAAAAATTGACTTCGTGAGCCAGTTCGTCCTGGTCTTTTTGGCCTTCAGCGCCATTTGGACGATGGGACTCATGGGCGTCGTACGGGAGCTGACCCGAAAGTATTTCCACGTGTTCAACCTCCAGTACGACTTTACTCCGGAATCCTTTACACCGACGTTGGCGTATTCCAGTTGGTTGATCACGGGCATCACGGTGACCTTTTATATCATCGTCAGTTTTGCCATCGTATTGACGCTGCGCACTGGCAAGGACAAGGCCGTCGCGGAAGTCCCGAAGGCGGTGCCGGTGCCCGCCGGCGCCAAATAGGAAGCCATGCCGGAAGAGAAAAGTCTTCTCCGTCTCGTTGTAACCAAAGGCATCCTTGGGGCCGTCATTGCCGTTGTGGTGTTCGTCGCGGCCAAGCTGATGCATTTTCCGCCCGTCTTTCAGATCATGTTCATGCTCTATGTATTATTGGGAACCATTGTCTATATTCTCCTTGATGCGCCGGCCTTGCCGAGCTTCACCGGTGCCAAAGCAATCGCTGCGTTGGTCGCGTTCTACGCCTTGGTCTCCGGGGCGTTCATCGCAGGAGCCAATGTGCTGCCGCAGTATGATCCCTCGGTGGAGAAAGGCAAAATCGACAAAATCGTGAAGCCAAAACTTGCCATGACCGAGAAGGGCAAGGTGGATGAGCTGCTGAAGCGGAGCGAAGAACTGAACGCACGAAGCCAGGCCATCATGAAGCGCCTTGAGACGATCGGCGGGGCGGAAGTGAAGTCGATCGCTGCTTCGACAGGAAGCACCGGCGGGGCCGCGGCAGCGAAGTCCGCAGGAGGTGGGGGTGATTTGATCGCGCTCGGCAAAGATCAGTACGAGTTGCAGGAATGTTACAACTGCCACAAGATCGGCGGCAAAGGGTCTGTGAAAAAGCGCGGGCCTATTCTCGACAACATCGGCAATCTGATGAAGCCGGAAGAGCTCAAAGAAAAACTGTTGAACCCCCGAGCCTGGATGGCCGAGGGGTTCGACAAGGAATATGCCAAGAAATTGATGCCCGACAAATATAAGGAACTCATGGCCGATCAGGAAGTCGACGCGCTCATCGCCTATCTGTCCAGTCTGAAGGATACCTCGGTCGAAACGCCCAAGCCGATCAAGAAATAGAGCCTGCACCGGGACATGATGGAACATATGGGGCTGCAACCGAAAATCAAATCCACGGTCCGTTGCCTGGACGGCCCCATCGGCGAAGTTTCGCATGTGATTGCCGATCCCCTGACGCTGGAGGTCAGCCACATCGTCGTCAAGTCCAATGGGACCGAACGCCAAGTGCCGGTAGAGACGATCCGGTCGGCTGATGAGAATACGGTCGAGCTCAGCTGCAAATCGGCACAGGTTCCGGAGTTCCCGGCGTTCGTTCGGGCCGATTTTCTGTCCTCCAAAGAGGTGGAGATTCCCCACCTGGAAGACCGGATTCACGCCGAACCTGGCGAAATCTTCGTCCCATTTCCAGAATTAGAGCGAAGCTGCGCCCGCCGCACGTTTTTTACGGGCTTTACCACGCTGATGGGGGTGTTGATCGGGTTCCCGTTTGTGTGGCCCGTCCTGCAATACGTCATGAAACCGATGTATGCGCCGTTCGACAACCGATGGTGGAAGATCGGGAACACCAGCAAGATCAAACAAGAGGACATCGGCGTGCAGTTCACCTTCAAGAAGTCCTTCCGCGATTCGGTCCTTCAACGCGAGGAAGACAAGAACAATTGGGTGGTGAAGGCCTCTCCGGCAACGCTCAAGCAGATTTATCAGCACGGGGATATCACTTTCACCGATAACGTGGGAAATGTCGTGTGGGTAAACAGAGCGACGGTGCCGTATGTCGCCTATTCAGGCAAATGCCCGCATCTTGGATGCGGGTATAAATGGAGATCACACAAGACCCGCGGCCAAGTGTTCCTCTGCCCCTGCCATCTCTCCATCTACGATGTGGCGGGCACCGTCCTGGACGGTCCGGCGCCGCGCCCCTTGGACGTGCTGCCGATCAAGATCTCGCCCGCGGGCGAGATCGAGGTGATCGACATTGAGTTTAAGGCGGGCAAGCGAGAACAGGTCAGAATCGCCTAAATGAACGCCTTGTTCCAACAAGTCTACGACTTCGTCGAGGAGCGCATCGGCCTCAAAACCCTCGAAGCAAAGTTGATGAAGGAGCCGATCAAGGGTGGCTCACGGTGGGCCTACGTCTTCGGGTCGGTCCTCCTGTTCATCTTCATCATGCAGGCGATCACGGGTATGCTGCTGATGTTCTATTACATCCCCAGCGCGGACCATGCCTATGCCAGCACGCAGTTCATCATCCATGAGGTGGATTACGGGTGGTACATCCTGAGCTACCATTTTTGGGGTTCCTCGGCGATGGTCGTAATGGTCTTTGCCCACATGTCGCAGGTGTTCTTGTGGGGCGCATATAAAAAGCCACGGGAAATGGTCTGGCTTGTGGGGCTGGCGCTCTTCGGACTCGTCATGGCGTTTGGATTTACCGGCTATCTCCTGCCGTGGGATCAGCGGGCCTATTGGGCGACGACGGTCGGTGTGGAGATTATGGATAAGACGCCGGTCATCGGAGATTTTCTCGCCCGATTTCTCAAGGGTGGTCCGACGCCTGGACAGATGACGCTCAGCCGATTCTTCGTTATTCACGTGATGATTCTCCCTGGCGCCCTGATGGGACTCGCGGGGTTGCACCTGTTTTTGTTCCGATCGGCGGGACCTGCCGGACCGTTCCGCGGCACGCCCGACGAATTGAAGGCCAAGACCGACTTCTTCTTCCCCCGCCAGGTCTGGAAAGACATCATGGCGATGGGGGTGGTCTTTCTCATCATCTCGACGCTTGCGCTGATCGAGCCGGTGCAATTGTTGGAGCAGGCGACCCCCGATCCCGGGGACTATCATCCCGAGCCGGAGTGGTACTTCCTGTTTCTTTTTCAACTGCTGCGGTGGAAGGTCTTTTCCGGTGAATTCGGGCAGTTCCTGGGCGCAATCGCCATTCCGGGATTGTTCATGCTGCTGTTGGTGGCCCTGCCGTTTATTGACCGGAATCCCGAACGCAACATCTTCAAGCGGCCGATCGCACTGCTCTGTTGGGCCGTTGTGATGATCGGGATTACGGTGTTGACGGTGTCGGCGATTTTGAACCGCGAGTTTTTGGATTGACGGGGATGACGCCATCACCGGAAAAGACTCCGTCGGTCAAGCTCGCCTGGGCGGTGTCCTGGTCCGCATTCTGGACCGGATTCCCGCTTAAACTGATCGTTGCGCTATTGCTGCTGGCGGCCGGGATCAATCCGTGGGAAGGCGGAGGGTTGATTGCCCTGCTGTTGGTCTCCATCCCGATTGACATCTGGGCGCTGGGCTTGACGGCGAGAACGGTCTTTCTCGAACGTCTCGGCCTGGACATCGACGCGCCTGTCGGCTTCACGCTGTGGTGGCAAGGGGCGGTCTTGGGCGGGTTGGTTCTCGGAATCTCTTACTATGCCGTCAGCGGTGCTGTCGATGTCGGGAAAAAGGTCGCGGCCGGGATCATCGGACTCATCAAGAAGGTGTTTCCTCACTTTCCCATTGCAGAACAGATCACCGTCGAGCTGCTCCTATGGACGATCCCGGTGACGATCCTCGCCCTGGTGTTGCTGCTGATCTGGCTCAAACTCTTCGGGTGGTGCATCAAGCGCCTGATCGCGTCCTCCGGCACGACGAGCTCGGCGAGTTATTTCGAGCGGGTGCGGCAATGGGATTCTGCACGCGTACCGGATGATGTTGGCCTCATGATCACGTCGTTCGGCGCAGCGATGGTCTTGGTGACCATAGCTTTTTGGATGGTTCTTCCCGTGACGACGCCGCATCCTCATCAGGACTATCAGATGCCGGAGGTCAGCAAACCCGCCAAACCCATGAAACCTGAGGACGCGCTCAAGAAAACGGAGAACTCCCTTGCCAAGGCGGAAGCTATTTTGGCGTCGCTCGAAGACGCGAAAAGCAAAGAGTCGAAGAAACCCGAGCGGAAGGGGAAATAGAGGAGAGATGGTCATGGAACACCGAAACAGCCATCCACGCGAAATGAGACGCTCGGAGCGGGTCTGGGCCTATGCGGCGCTTCTGGTGATGCTTGTGTTGGTACTGGCCGCTCCCCTCGGGTTGGCCATGGCACAGGAAGCGCCGGCGGGTGCTGCGGTTGAGTATCGCGATGTCCCTGGTATCGGGAGCCGGAACCTCATCTGGATCGTCGCCCAGCAGCACCTGCTGTTGGCTGGTTTTGTGCTCGGCGTTCCGATTTTCGCCTGGGTCTGCGAGATCGTGGGTGTACGGACCAAGGACCCCCGGTACGATAAGCTGGCGAAGGAATTCACGAAACTGTTGACCTCCGCCTACGCGACTACTGCCTTGTTCGGCGGAATCCTTCTATTCCTGTTGATCGGACTGTATCCGAAGCTCATGAACTATTTGACGGACGTCTTCTTTCCGTCGTTCCTGGTTTACAGTGCGCTCTTTCTATTGGAGACCGCGACGCTCTATCTGTACTGGTATGGCTGGGACGCGATGCAGGGCCGCAAGAAAGGAATGCATCTGTTCCTGGGCTTTCTATTGAACGTCTTCGCGTTATTCATCATGATCGTGCCGAACTCCTGGGCGACCTTTCAGACGAGCCCCGTTGTGATCACTGAAAGCAGCATGTGGGCCAAGGCTTGGGCGGCCACCTGGAATCCGACGTGGTGGCCGTTGAATGTGCATCGTTTGATCGCAAACGTGGTCCTAGGCGGCTTTCTCTGTGGCGCCTATGCAGGGTTGAAGTATTTGATGACGACCAGCCAGGAGGAGCGCGTGCACTATGACTGGATGGGCTACGTCGGAAACTTCATCGGAGTGTTCGGCATGTTGCCTCTGCCGTTTGCGGGCTACTGGTTGATGCGGGAGGTGTACCAGTATAACCAGCAGATGGGCATTACCTTAATGGGCGGCTTTCTGTCGTGGCTGTTCATTCTCCAGGCGATGCTGATTGGGATTTTGTTTCTTGGGGCGAATTATTATTTCTGGCTTGGGATCATGTATCGAATCCCCGGCTCGGAGCCGAAATATCGCCGGCCGATCTTGATCATGCTGGTGATCCTGCTGGTGTGCCTGGGTATCTGGATGACTCCCCACTCACTGGTGGCTAGCCTTGAGGAAGCCCGCAAGATGGGTGGCACCCATCACCCGCTGCTCGGCGTCTTCGGCGTGATGTCGGCCAAGATGACCGTGGCGAATCTCATGATCCTGGTCACGTTCATGAGCTTCATCATGTACTGGCGCGCTGGCAAGCAGGAGACCGCCGCATGGGCGAAAGCCGCGAAGGCGGTTATGGGCGTGATTCTCGGGCTTGCGGCGATCGTCATCGTAGTGCTCGGCGTCTGGGGGTACTTTGTGCCGGCGATCACCCGCATCGATAAATTCTCGACAACGCAAGTGCTGATCGTCCTCTTCGTGCTACTCACCGTCACCCCGTTGACCGGACTCCTGATGAAGAGCGCGAAAACCACCACAGAGATGGTGTGGGGCGTAATGCCGGCTCGTGCCGGCTACGCGCTGGTCCTGAATGCGGTCATGGTGATACTGCTGATGACCCTCATGGGGTACGCCCGTTCTTCATCCCGGGTCCACTGGCATATCTATGGCGTGATGCAGGATACTTCCCCCTACGCCTATTCCCCGGCTCTGGGCTATGCCGCGGCTTTCATGTCGCTGAACACTTTCTTGTTCTGCCTCATGGTCGCGTTTATTTTCTGGGTGGCCTCTTTGGGCGGCGAAAAAAAGCCCCAGCAAAAGGAAACGCGGGTGCCGGTCGTCGGAGCAGGTCCGGTCCCAGTGGTGCGTCAATAGGAACGGAGAGGGCACATGACTGAAGTCCAACTGCTGCAGGTGATCGGGCTGACTGTGGTCGGCGTGGGGGCATCCCTCCTGCTGTTCGTGAAGGCTCGCTTCATTCGGGTGGTCGCCTTTGTCTCAATGGTGCTGGGTGCCTTTTCGTTGGTCGCGCTCGGGGTGCCGCAGATGGCGTCCTTGCCGCCCGCCGTCGAGAAGTTCGACGTTGCCTCCATCAAGGACAAGAAGGATCTGGCCGCCATCGGGCAGAAGATCTTTTTCGGCAAAGGACAGTGCGCGCTCTGTCATACGATTGGCAGCAGCGAAGGACGCTGCCCGGATCTCAAAGGTGTCGGGGCCAAACTGACCCGGCAATTCCTCTATGAAAGTCTGACGCAGCCACAGGCCTACGTCTATATGGATTACCAGCACGTCGGACCGCCGAAGTTTTTCCCCGCGAAAATGCCGTACATCAACAAAAAGCCTATCGGCTTGAACAAAAATGAAATTTATGCAGTCATCGCGTTTCTTCAGAGCATGTCGGGCGAGGAGATCACCGTTGACCCATCTGAAATCGAGGCGCCGTACGACGTGGTCTTGGTGATAGGCGACAAGGCCGGCGGCCAAAAGGTGTTTCGAGCGCTGTGCGCTAAGTGCCATACCGTCGGCGTCGCCGAGAAGGGCAAAACGGACCTGCTGCCGGTACTCGGAAGGCAGACGGACCCCGGATTGCGGCGCCTGGTGTTATCCGAGCCCAAGCTGGGGAGCAAGGATCATCAGGGGTTCGATCGGAAGCTGGCGCTCAAAGACTTCGACGATCTCATGGCCTATCTCATGGACGCGAAGGCGACAGCCAAGCCGTTGTGAATGCCGTGAGTACACAGGGTGAGAGGAGAGGCAGATGAAAAGTTCCTCGTTAGCGCTGAAGGGCGGCATCCTTTTAGGGGCGATCTTCCTGTTCTTGAAGTTGATCTTGCCCCTCTTCACGGCGCCCCTGCCGATGAGTCTCATCTGGCTCTACCTGTTCCTCACCACCATCGGCATCATCGTCTACGGGACGCTGAGCGGAGAATCCACGGAAGCGCTGTTAGGTCCGATCTTTCGCTTCCTCAGTGGGGAAGGCATTGAGGGGACAACCAAGATGGCCAGATTGGCGGTGCTGGTGTTGTTCCCATTGCTGGTCGGGTGGCAGACGTACAGTGGTTTTGTTCCGAGCTCTCAGCCGCCTTCAGAGAACCGGACCATTCACCCGGCACCCCCGGGCGAATTCGTCGGACTTTCGAACCCGGTTCCGAATACACCTGACAATGTGATGATGGGGAAAGGTCTCTACTTCGCGTATTGCATGCCCTGTCATGGTCCAAAGTTCAACGGCAACGGCCCGGCCTCAGACGGGTTCAACCCGCAACCGGCCAACTTCTCAGATCCGACGACCATCGCGATGCTCCAGGAATCCTACCTGTTCTGGCGGATCAAGAAGGGGGGAGTGGGTCTTTCCGTGGAAGGCCATCCCTGGAAATCAGCGATGCCACGTTGGGAAGTTGAGTTATCAGACGATCAGATCTGGAAAATTATCATGGCCGAATACGCCGGTGCCGGGCAGAAGCCCAGGACCTGGGAGTAACTCATGATGAAGGGCACCCATTGCAGACTGCTTGCGCTCCTCATCGGGGCGGGAGCAGGACTGATGTCCCCCTCCTCCGTTTTCTCTCAGGAGAGCGTGGTCGTGCGCGCCAAGCTGGTGCAGGGCGACCTCCCGACCGATCCCACGGCGGCTGCCTGGAATACGCTTCCCGTCACAGAGTTTCCATTGTCGCCCCAAGTCCATTGGCAGAAGCGGATCCAACAAGTCACGGTCAAGTCCGTCAAGGTTCGCGCCGTCCATAACAACAAACAGATTGCGTTTCTGCTCGAATACGCTGATCCCACACAAGATCCGGCGGACGCCGCCGCGCTTGAATTCATGGTCGGGGATAAGAAGGCTCACTTCGCCCATGGGCAGCCCATGGGCCAGGTCGAAGGCGGCCCGGTCAATATCTGGTATTGGCGCAACGACACTCCGGGGGCTGCCGATATGACGGCGAAGGGATTCGGGACCCTCAAAAAAGAGGCCCAGCAAGACGTTCAGGCGAAGGCCGTGTGGAAGCCCGAAAAGACGAAGATCAACTACAAGGTGCGGAAGATAGCCCTGCGAAAAGACGCGAAAGGGGAGCCGATGAAGGATGCCAAGACCGGCGACCCCATCGTGGATGAAGAGACGAGTGTTGTGGAAGAAGAAGTCACGGGGGTGTGGCGGATTGTCTTTGTGCGTGCCCTCACCACCACCGATGCGCAGGATGCTCAGTTCCAGACAGGGACCTTCCCCAATATCGCCTTCGCCGTCTGGGACGGCAAGAAACTGGAGAGCGGGGACTTCAAGGAATCGGGTTCGCAGAAGGCCGTGTCCTCATGGTGGTACTTCAATGCGGAACCGCCGATGGACTATTCCGTCTACCTCTATGGTCTTGTCGCCGTTGTACTGGCGGCCGGCGTGGAGTTCGTCATTATTCGGAAGGTGAAAAAAGGGCAACCGGCATGAAGTCGCAATACGTCGTGGGTCTGGTGGGTGTGGGAGCCGTGGCGGTGTTGGTCGGTGTGGCCGGATGCACCCTGTTCCAGAATGAGCATGTCAAAAAAGGCGCGGACCTCTACGCCTACTACTGCTCGCACTGCCACGGCGCGAACGGCAAGCCCGGAGTAGGCTTCAATTGGAAGCTCATGCCTGATCCGAAACCCAAGGATCTTTCGAACAAGGATGAGATGAGCACGCTGAAGGACACGGAAATCTTCGAGACGATCTCGCGGGACATGAAAGATACCACTCCGAATGTCGGCGACAAGATCGGCGACGATGAGTTTGCCGTCCCGACCATGCCGACCTTCAAATACACGCTCTCGGAACAAGAACTCTGGTCCCTCGTGGCCTATGTCCGGACGCTGCATGGCATGAAGCTTGAAAAGGCTGACTGGGACTCGTTCAAGAAGGAACGGCCGAAGATGGCGGCGGTCCCCAAGCCTCTGGTCACGGCGAGTTCCGACGAAGAGGCGCAATTGACCGGGCGGGGCAAGCAACTCTACTTCAACAAGTACGGCTGCAACGCCTGTCATTCAGTCGGGAAGACCGGCGGGCAAGTCGGCCCCGAACTGGACCGTGCGGGTTTCCGGCTGAACCCATCTTGGGTGTACCGGTGGATCAAGTATCCCCAGAGCATGAAACCTGAAACGAAGATGCCGAACCTGGGCATCAGCGATGATGACGCCAAAGCCATCATGATGTTCCTTAAGACGTTGAATGCGCCGCCGCCCGAGAAGCCGCTACCCGCGTCTTCTTAGTGACCAGAGTCGTGTCAGCGCAGCCAAGCGCCGATCCACATACCGGCAAGAATCAGGGCGCCGAGCCATGCGTGCTGCTTAAAGAGACCGAATGCCTCCGTCTGCGAAATCCCTTGCTTGACCCTCCAGGCCTGATGGCCGAAGACCGATGCGGCAATTAATAGCGTCGCGTAGAAAGGCCATCCAATCTCCGAGGTGATGACGACCACAGACAGAATGACAATCATGACGGCGAAGGACAGGGCCACGGCCACCCACACATGGCGGCCGAAGAGGAGGGCAGTCGAGCGGATGCCGATGCGCATGTCATCGCCGATGTCTTGAAGAGCGTAAATCGTATCGTATCCCACCGCCCAACAGACTGTCGCCAGAAAGATTCCGATCGGGATCCAACACAGGTCATTGCGCACGGCCGTCCATGCCATGATGACACCCCACCCGAAGGCAATTCCCAAGACCACCTGAGGCAAGGCGGTGACGCGTTTGGCAAGGGGATACGCAATCGCGAGCAGGACGGCGATGGGTGCCAGCATGACCGTGAGGAAGTTGAGGCTCGTCAGAAGCCCTGCAGCCAGGATGAGCAACACGACAAAAACGATTATCGCGACATGGGGAGGGAGCGCGCCGGATGCCAGCGGGCGACTGCGTGTACGGGTCACATTGCGGTCCAGGTCGCGGTCCCACCAATCATTGATGACGACGCCCGCGCTTCGCATCAGAAAGACACCGGCGACAAACACGACAACCAGGGACATCGGCGGACGTCCGTTGCTGGCGATAACCAGCGCCCAAAGGGTGGGAAACAACAAGAGCAGCGAGCCTGTCTGGTTGCGGAGTCTGAGGAGATCGGTCAGGAGAAGCCAGTGATGGCCATGCGAGCGCGAGGCGTGCATCGCCTCATGCTAACGGCTTCGCGATGAGACGGTCAACTCTCGTGCGCACCACGTTTGCATTGCCTTCATGGAGCACATGCTGTATAAGGCTTCGGTTGGATGCCTGGATTGCACAGTCGAGGAGTGTGGTATTGTCCTGTTCGTATCGCCTGGTAAGGCCAACTCTGGCACTACTCCTTCTGCTTCTCGGCGCGACATCGGGGTGCGGTCAAAAAGTTGTCTTTCCACGGCTCGAATTCAAATCCAGCGAACCTCAGACGCCGAGCATTCCTCTGTCGGTGCGTCTCGACCTTCCCGACGCCTTGAAACAAGCGCAGATGTATTACCGGGACTCTTGCAATGTGCCGCAGGCCATTCCTCTCGGCGAGCGGCTGGCAGAACAAGTGAAGGCTGACGCTGCGCAGGTCTTCGAGAAAACGTTTGAAGGGACGGCGGCCAAGGAGCCCGCGGATGCCGTATTGAGCGCGGTGCTGGAGACGTCCGAGATCAATCTCAATATTCCCAGAAGAGAAATTGGGGAATATCCGCTCAAGGTCCTCATCCGCTTGCGAATCAGTGTTTCGGACACGGAAGGCAAGAGTTTGTTCAACGACGTCATCAAGGCCGAGGGGAAATGGACGGCGCGTACGGACGGCACCGAGTGCAGAGTCCAAGGTATTATGTTGCCGGTGACCGAGGCGATAGAGAAACTCTCAGACCGTGTCGTTGAGAGTCTGACGCAAGCGGTCAGGATCAGGGATGCCGCGATCCGGCTTCGAACGCGGCAAGAGTTGGCGGCGGGTGCCGCTGCTCAACCGCGCAGTAGTGCCGAATCCCCGACCCTGAGCTTCCGAGCGTCATTGGAAGATGAAAACCATAACCAGATCCTTGAAGGAGGAGAAAAGGTCCTCATTCGGCTGGAAGTCGCCAACAGCGGCCCAGGGGTCGCTCGAGGTGTCGCGGCCGTTCTCTCGGGCACGGCCGCATTGGTCAAAGAATTCACTTCGCCCACATTTTTGGGCGACATCCAGCCGGGCGAAAAGAAACAGGTCACGATCTCCTCGACCCTGTCGGCATCTCTTGCCGATCAACAAGCAGAGTTGGTGGTGCAGATTACGGAAGCCGGAGGTTTTGGAGTGTCGACGCGAAAACGATTCGTGGCAATGGTGCAGCCGGGTGTCAAGGACGCACCGTCCGAATCGCTGGAGGTGCTCTCAGTCGACGTGGACCAAGTGCCTCCGCGGCCTCAGGGATTTGAACGGCGCACCTCGTATGCCGTCGTGATCGGTATCGGCAGCTATCGGGACGAGGGGGTGCCGCGAATGAAATTCGCGAAACGCGACGCCGAAATCGTCGGGAAGCACTTGACGGCTCTTGCCGGCTTCCCGGCGGAAAACGTTCGTGTGCTGACCGATGATCGCGCATTATTGGCGGACATTGAAAGTACCTTCGAAGATTGGCTGCCGCGAAAGGCCAAGTCATCGGGAATCGTGCTGGTGTATCTCGTGGGAAGTGGTTTGCTCAATGCCCCGAATCACGAGATGTCGATTTTGGCATACGACACCGGCGCACCAGAGAGCGCGCCCCGTGGCTATTCACTCACGCGACTTCAAGAGGTCTTGAACAGGATTCCTTCACGGTTGAACCTTCTGCTTGCCGATGTGGCATTTAACACGGTGAAAGGTACTGGACAGGCGGGACCAGCCGGCCTCCTCTGGGAGGCGCCCGGTCTGCGAACAAAAGGCCGCAACGTTCTGATCGCGTCGTCCCCGAGTCCCGGGCCTTCCCTTCCCTGGGAAGCGGGGCAGCATGGCCTCTTCACGTATCAATTCCTCAAAGGAATCCGGGGGCAGGCCGATATGAACGATAACGGCTGGGTGGATGTCGGCGAGTTGTTCGCCTACCTGCGTGCGCACGTGGCATCGAGCGCTGCGGAGTTGGGTAAGGAACAGGTCCCCGTCATTCTGCCGTCCTTAGACCCGGACGGGCCCATCGGTGCGTTCTCACTGACCAAGGCGAGACGGACGCGATAGGAACCACGAGATCACAGGTGCGCCTGAAGAATGTGGAGCCGGCGAGTGGGATTGAACCACCGACCTGCTGATTACGAATCAGCTGCTCTACCACTGAGCTACGCCGGCCTTTAAGGCAGGTCTTGTCAGGAGCGCGGACGAAGACCTGGAGAGGAATCAGGACCGAAGTATCAAATCTTATACAAGTCCTTCGCCCTTCCGTCAACTCTCCGGGAGACGGGCTTGGAAGTAAATATGGACGTTGCTTTCATTGTCTCCCTGTGCTATGTGTCTTCTGCGTCATCGCCGTGGGCCACGCGATGGCGTCAGGAAACGACGAGGCCCGGAACCCGATGTTGCCTTGCGGTAGGAATCTGAAACGGAAAGCCAGTTCTGACGTTGCTTCTGACATCGCCCAGTCCCGGCTGCCATTCCCTCTCGGCTCCCTCACCTTCAAGACAATGTCCTTAGTGGAGGAGGTACCATGAGTACCAAGTTGTATGTCGGCGGATTGCCTTATTCAGTGACCGAGCAGCAGTTGAATGATCTGTTCGCCCAGCAGGGCTCTGTGACCTCGGCGAAGGTGATCACCGACAAATACACAGGACAGTCGCGCGGATTCGGTTTTGTGGAGATGTCCACACCGGAGGAAGCGAAGAAGGCCATCAGCGCTCTGAATGGGACGCAACTCGATGGACGATCGCTGACCGTGAACGAGGCGAAGCCCCAGGAAAGCCGCTCGGGCGGCGGCAGCCGGTTCGGCGGGGCGGGCGGTGGCGGTGGCCGCGGAGGAGATCGCGGCGGCCGGTACTGAACATCTGCCATCACGTCAGATCACATTGTACGGTACGGAGGTTCCCCAAGGAGCTTCCGTACCGTCCTTTCTTTCGGAATTCAATCTCGATTTTTTATTCCAAAATTGTTTTTCCTGAGGCGGTAGTTGAATACGTATTAGTACATGCGTACGTTGAACTCACGTGACACGTATCTCTTTCGTCGGTTCACCCGTTGTTTGTATGGCCCGGGGGCAATACCGACAAATATTCTTTCCTCTTGCTTTCCTTGATTTCCTTATGTAGAGTCGCGCCATTTGCCACGGTTGATGCGGCTTTTAAGCTGGCGCGCTCTTTTTGCCGGAAAAAAATTATCTGGAATTCTTGTATAACACTTTTGTATACTTGGTACTCCAGGTGGCCGTAATCCCTTCTCACGAAGACAACGTGTTCTCTTCACCTAGAGCGAGGTATCGAGTGGAGCGAACCACAGGCAATCCGGCGTCTGTTCGATTTGACCATACCGCCTTATCGTTGTTCTCTCTCGTTATGCTCGGCGCGGTCGTCGCCGTCCCGCTGTTCGGGTACTACGTCGGCTACACCTGGGTTGATTGGACGATGGCCGTCCTGCTCTATTTCGCTTCGGGTTTGGGCATCACCGTTGGTTATCACCGTCTGATCTCCCATCGAAGTTTTGAATGCAGGCCTTGGGTCAAGGCGGTTTTGTTGATCGCCGGCGGATGGGCATTGGAGAATTCCGCGTATAAATGGTGCGCAGATCACGTCCGGCATCACGCACGGTGCGATCAAGAGGAAGATCCTTACAATGCCCTTCGTGGGTTCTGGCATAGTCATCTTCTCTGGATTTTCTATAAAAATCCTTCACATACCCACGAGAAGTACGCGCTTCAATTCCGGAAAGATCCATTGATCATGTGGCAGCATCGCTATTACGTATTGATCGTTCTGTCCGGTCTGGCCATTCCGCTGGCGGTCGGGACGCTCTATGGCGGATGGGTCGGCGGACTGGGATGCTTTCTCCTGGCCGGTTTGGGCAGGACTTTCCTCGTCTTGAACTCCACATTCTGCATCAATTCCGTCTGCCATCTGTGGGGCGATCAGCCGCACACCATCGCCGATTCGAGTCGGGATAGCTGGGTGGTCTCGCTGCTGACCTTCGGAGAGGGCTATCACAATTATCACCACGCACATCAGCGGGATTATCGGAATGGAGCCCGGTGGTACAACTTCGATCCTTCGAAGTGGCTGATCTATGGACTCTCCGTCATCGGAGCATCGTGGAATCTCTATCGAGTCCAGCCGGAGCGGACTCGGGTGGTGGCGTAACCAAAAGCACAGGACAGCCGGGCAGATTCACTGACACTATAGGAAACAGAAACTGAATAGGTGCTCAACGTTCGAATGGACCGCGAAGCGGTTCGAAATGAAAGGAGCGATGGTATGGCAAAAGCGATGACCAAATCTCAAATTACGGAGCATCTCGCCGGTAAAGTGGGAATCACCAAAAAGGCGGCGGGGATATTCATCGACGAGATGGCGTCATTGGCCCATAAAGAGGCGAAGAACACCTTTACGTTGCCGGGAATCGGAAAACTGGTGCTGATGAACCGAAAAGCGAGAATGGGGCGCAACCCTCAGACTGGTGAACCGATCAAAATTCCCGCAAAGCGTGTTGTGAAGTTCCGGGTTGCCAAGGCTTGCAAGGATGCTGTCTTGAAGAAATAATTCTTTTTGGGACTTTACGAAGAGGGCCGCCGGGACATTCTCGGCGGCCCTCTTTTGTTGAAAAGGTCGCGCTGGCCAGCGTTTTGTGATGAGGAAGGTTACAGCAGGCTTTTGACGCTTTCCGCGGGCCGGGCAAGAATTGCCCGGTCTCCTTTTTCTACGATGGGCCGCTGGATGAGTTCCGGGTACACGACCATCAATTTGATCAATTCCACGTCTGAGACCGCTTTCTTGTCCAGTTCGAGCTTCTTGTAGACCTCCTCGCCGGTCCGCAGGAGGTCCCTCGGCGACATCCCAAGCTTTTTGAGAAGGTTTTTGAGCGTTGCGACGGACAGGGGAGTGGCAAAATAATCAATCGTCACAAAAGGCGCCTTGGCTTCTCGCAACAGCGACAGCGTCGCACGACAGGTGGAGCAGGTCGGCTTTTGGTACACGGTCAATTTGTCCATGCGCGCATCCACCATTGTGGCCACGGTCATATCACAGGGATCGGACACGTTGTCAAGCATTCAGCGGAGCCCTTGACCCTCCCTGATGCCAATGGTATAGACTGCTCGACCGCGAAAATGGAGATTCTTGAATGGGCGTGGAAGAAGGACGATTTGCGCAGGCGACGGGTTATGCCGTCGCGACGCCTCAAGCTCGAAATCTTCGAGATCTTCGGCATCGCCGATTCGGCCAACCCGTCTATGTCTCCGCGGATCATACCCTAGGTCGCAAAGGTCAAGTGGCGCATTGGGAGAAGTTCAATGTCCGTCTTGCCGTGGTGAAGTTTGCCGACAATGTGATGTTGGGGTACGACCCAGCCGACTTACTGCTCCCGACACGCTTCGACGTTGAAGGCCTCCCGGTCTTCGACATTCATGTCTGCGAACTGTGCCAAGCCCCGTTCAGTCTGACGCAGCAGGAACAGGACGCACACGTGGCGCCCTCGCGTTGTGTCGCCTGTCTCGAAGAGGCCTAGCAAGCTCTATAATTGTTTACCGCTCTGAGCCTTGCGGTCTTTCCCTGGACGAAGACCATCTCAGCGGAGACGAAACCGGCGAGGAGTGCCATCGCAATCGTGAACGTCATGATCGGTCCCACACGTGTTCGTGCCACGCGGATCTTCCCTATTTCGATTTGAGAATATAGACACCGCCCCAATCGGCGGGGGCGGCTGATGAAGATACTCTTCTGTTCGGTGCAGATAGACCCGGCTGGGTCCATCGGAAGGATCGATTGCGAGGGCGCTTTCGAACCGCTGCTTGGCCAGTGAAAAGTTGCGCTGCTTGTAGGCGGCTAGGCCGCGGCAAATGTCACGGCCAGCGCGCCGAGCGGAAACGCCAGTTCAATCTAGAGGCCATGGTTGCGGAAGGCCCGTCTGGTGGAGACCCATGGCGAGGACAAAGACGGCCAAACCCACCATCATCGCGGTAATCTGTTTTTTGTGGAGTGTCACGGTACTCACAGCAGCGGAAAGTATGGCGAACGGTTGGTAGGTTTGCAACCCGCAATGGGTATGCATCTGAAGACGCACATTGACAGGCAGAGAATCGCTGTCGTTAGATACTGACGGAGGCGTATGCCACACGATTTCATGCCTGGTCTCGCCGGAGTGCCTGCGGCGAGGTCGAAGATCAGCGATGTGGACGGACAAGCCGGCATTCTCGAGTATCGCGGGATCCGGATTGAAGACCTCGCTGCGAACAGTACGTTTTTGGAAACGTCCTACCTTCTCCTCTTCAACCGCCTTCCCAACGGCACCGCATTGGATGCCTTTACAGCCGATGTGATGAGCCACCGACGAATCAAGTTTCGAATCACCGATCTCATCAAATGTCTCCCGGAGCACGGCCATCCAATGGACGCCCTGCAGGCGGCGGTCGCCGCACTGGGAATGTTCTATCCCGGTCGGAATGTTCGGGACACACACAACAATTACTGGTCGGCGGTTCGCCTGATCGCCAAGCAGCCGACGATCGTCGCGGCCTTCGCCCGTGTGCGGCACGGCGACGATGCGATTGCGCCTCGCGATGATCTCGGCTTCACGGCTAATTTCTTGTACATGTTGTCGGATCGGGAACCGGACACGCTGGTTGCCGGCGTCCTGGATGCGTGTCTGATTCTTCATGCGGAGCATACGATGAATGCCTCGACATTCTGTGGACTGGTGACGGCATCCACACTGGCCGATCCATACACCGTCGTGGCCTCCTCCATCGGCGCGCTGAAGGGGCCTTTGCATGGCGGTGCGAATGAGGAGGTCGTGGCCATGCTGCGCGAGATCGGATCCACGGATCGTGTCCAAGCTGTCATTGATGAAAAACTGCGGGCGAAGACCCCCATTATGGGGTTCGGGCATCGGGTCTACAAAGTCAAAGACCCGCGTGCGGTGATTCTTCAACGCTTGGCGCAGACGCTCTTCGCGCACTGCGGCAAGTCCCCTCTCTACGCATTGGCGGAGGAAGTGGAACGGGCCTGCCTGGAACGGCTTGCCGAGAAGAAGGTCTACCCCAACGTGGACTTCTATTCCGGCATTATGTACGAGCAGATGGGCATCCCGCCCGATACCTTTACCTCGATTTTTGCCATGGCGCGCGTCTCCGGCTGGCTGGCGCATTGGCTGGAACAGATGAAGGAGAACAAGCTCTACCGTCCCGACCAGATCTATGAGGGCGACCATGGCCGACGGTATATTCCGCTGGATCAGCGGGCCTAATTGCTGGTGGTGGCGTCTTGTGCGGAAGATTCGGATTGGATTATAATCGCGCCCTTATGCGCATCGCAGGACGGACTTTGTGAACAAAAAAATATCAAAAGCTCAGGGCACAGCCGGAAAAGCAACGCGACTTGAGCGCGATACGATGGGTGAACTGGCCGTCCCCGCGGATGCGTATTATGGTGTCCAGACAGCGCGTGCTATTGAAAATTTTCCCATCAGCGCTCTTCGCATTCCGCGATCCATGCTCAGGGCGTTGGGCCTGCTGAAAGCTGCGGCGGCGCGCGTGAATGCCGAGTTGGGATTTTTGGACGCGAAGATCGCTGCCGCGATTCAGGCAGCAGCCCAGGAGGTGGCGGACGGGCGCTTGGATGAGCACTTTCCAGTAGATGTCTTTCAGACGGGCTCCGGCACCTCGACGAACATGAACGTCAATGAGGTCATTGCGAATCGGGCTGCGGAGATTCTCGGCGGCCAACGCGGCGGTAAGCTCGTCCACCCGAACGATCATGTCAATCTCGGTCAATCGAGCAATGATGTGATCCCAACCGCGATTCACGTGGCAGCCTTGGAACAGGTGGACCGCGCGCTGGTTCCGGCACTCACACGTCTTCGGACCGCATTGGCCGCGAAGGCGAAGGAATTCGATGCTGTCATCAAGATCGGCCGTACGCACCTGCAGGACGCTACTCCGATCCGGCTAGGGCAGGAGTTCTCCGGCTACGCGCGTCAAATTGAGCTTGGCCTCGTGCGACTCCAACGCGTGCGTGCATCATTGGGAGAGGTCGCGCTTGGGGGCACGGCGGTCGGCACCGGACTGAACACGCATCCTGAGTTCGCCCGCCGCGTGATTGCGGAACTCACGCGGGAAACAGCGTGTCCCTTTCAGGAAGCTCCGAATCATTTCGAAGCTCAGGCGGCGCAAGACGCGCTGGTGGAGACCAGTGGCATCCTGAAAACCATTGCCGTGAGCTTGCTAAAAATTGCCAACGACATCCGATGGATGGGATCTGGCCCTCGCTGCGGGCTGGGTGAGATCGTATTGCCGGAAACCCAACCCGGCTCGTCCATCATGCCCGGAAAAGTCAATCCGGTCATCGCCGAATCGGTGATGATGGCGTCGGCGCAGGTCATCGGCAACGACGTCGCAATTACGGTGGCGGGGCAGGCAGGCAACTTTGAATTGCTCGTGATGCTGCCGGTGATGGCGCACAATCTTCTGCAATCCATCGAGCTCCTGACCAAGGTGGCCGAGAATTTCTCTCGACGCTGTGTGGAAGGCATTACGGCGGATCGCGAACGCTGCCAGGCGGGGATTGAACAGAGCTTGGCGATGTGCACGGCGCTTGCGCCGGAGATCGGGTACGAGGCCGCGGCCGCGATCGCCAAGGAAGCCCATAAGACCGGGAAGACCGTCCGGGAGGTTGCGCGGTTGAAAAATCTCCTGTCCGAGTCGCGACTGGATCATCTTCTGGACCCTTGGCGGATGACCGAACCGGGGCTGAGTGGCGGCAAACCGGGCAGCGCCGGAGGATGATCATCCGCGTGGGACACGCCATCTACCCATGAGCGGCAAACACCTTGTCATTGTCGTTGGCGCGGGGCCGGCCGGGCTTTCGGTGACCAACGTGATGTCCAAGCAAGGTCATGAAGTCATCGTGTTGAATCGGGACATTAAGTTCGGCGGACTGGCCGAATACGGCATTTTTCCGACAAAACACAAGCTGAGAGGTGGACTGCGAAAAGGTTATTGGGAGATGTTGACTCGTCCCAACGTCCACTATTTCGGCAACGTGTCGGTGGGAAACGGGAAGCACTTGACCGTTTCTGAGTTGCGCGGCTTTCAGCCGAGCGCGCTGGTGTTCTCCACCGGCGCCCAGGGCACCAAGACAATCGGTGTGGAAGGCGAGAACGCCCGGGGCGTTTATCATGCCAAGGACTGCGTGTATCACTTCAACCTGCTGCCGGGATTCAGTACGCGACCGTTCGAAATGGGACAGCGCGTGGCGGTGATCGGTATCGGAGACGTCATGGTGGACATCGCCCACTGGCTGTCGCGTCGAAAGCGAGTCGCCGAAATTCATGTCATCGTGCGGAGGGGGCCCGGAGAGCGCAAATATAATCCGAAGGAAATACGGGCCGTTTGCGAGAACATTGATCGGACCGCTCTCAGGAAGGAAATCGAGCGTGTGGCCGCCAGATTGGAAGTCGTCGGGCAATCGCCCGAGAAGATCTTCTCCGACATGCAGGCGGAATTCACCAAAGGCGAGCCTACCGAAAGCCAAACGCGAATCTACTTCCACTTCCTGTCATCCCCCAAACGTGTGCTCACGAATGCCGAGAACCGCGTCACCGGTCTTGAGATGGAAGATACCAAGCTCGAAGCAAAAGGCGGCGACATGGCCGCGGTCGGTCTGAAGACCTATTACTCCATCGCGTGTGACAGCGTGGTGTTTGCGGTGGGAGATCGGGTGGACGAGACGGTGGGGTTACCTTATAGGAACGGCTGTTTCGTCTGTAATCCCACTCGGACGTCGAACGATCCCGATGACAGTCTGTTTCAGGCTTTCGACGAGAGTGCCGGCGAGGTGCTGCCAGGCGTCTTCCTGTGCGGGTGGGCGCGGAAGGCGAGCGAAGGCTTGGTAGGAGTCGCGAAACGTGATGGCGAATGGTGCAGCGAAGTGGTATCTCGATATCTTGCGAGCAGGCCAGCGCTCTCAGACCAGGAGCTTGCCGGGAAAACACGTGATCTGGAGTCCTTGCTACTGGAGCGAAACCCTGCACTCGTGCGGGTTGCGGATCTGCAAGCGTTGGCGGAAATGGAACGCGTAGAAGGACAGCGTCGAGATATTGAGGAATTCAAATTTCCTACGAACGACGAGATGCTGGAGGTCATCAGAAAGCAGAAGGCGCAATGCAAGAGTGCCTCAGTCCCGCGTTAAGCCCCATCCCCCCACTTCAGTTTTTCTCGCAACACTTCATAGAAGGTCCGGTCGGGAAAGCGAACCAGCTTCATTTTGTGCTCCGCCGCGCGGATCTCGACAATGTCCGAGTGATGGAGGGCGATGCCGACCTGGCCGTCGAAGGTGGCCATGGCGCCTTCTTCTTTGCTCGTAATCACAACCTCGACCTGCGCATCCTGCGGAATCACGATGGGTCGGTTTGTCAGCGTGTGTGGACAAATCGGCGTCAAAATCAAGGCATGAACCGAAGGGTTGAGAATCGGGCCGCCAGATGAGAGGGAGTATGCGGTCGAACCCGTCGGAGTGGAGATAATCAGTCCATCACCGCGGAGGCTCGTGACAAGCTGATGGTTGATGGAGACTTGCATCTGCACCATTCTCGTCAACGTACCCTTGCTGAGCACGACGTCGTTTAAAACCGACGCGCCTCCCACTTGTTGTCCGTGCCGGATGATACGCGACCGAAGCATCAGCCGCTCCTCCTGTTGGAAGGCGTCCGAAAAGATGTCCTGGAGGGCGTCATAAATTTCGTCCGGCGTGATTTCGGTGAGGAATCCCAGGCCTCCGACATTGACGCCCAGAATCGGCACGGGACGGCCTTCGAGCAGCCTGGCGCCGGCCAACATCGTACCGTCGCCTCCCAAGACAATGAGCAAATCCGCCAAGGCCGCCATTTCCGGCGGAGGATAGGCCGTTGGCTCACCGATGAGAGCCGCGGCCAGGGGGGCGAGGAGAGGCGTTTTACCACGGGCGCGAAGCCAGGGCACCAAGTCCTCTAGAAGGGATGTGATGTCGACAAAGCCCGGTTTAATCAATATTCCGATGTGTTTCATGTGGCGCCATTGTAAACGTGCCGTTGTCAGCGTGTCAACGAATGGTCTGGAGTTACTACTTAAGTATAGTAAAACGGGGATCTTCCCCCCCGCGTCTAGCGATGGAAGCAACGCATTCAGTCGCTTGACACCTGAGAGTACGAAAGATAGAATAACCACAGAATTCACGCGGCCGAAAAACCTTCAGGCTCCCCTTATCGAGAGGAGACAGGATGTTTGAAAGATTCACCGACAAAGGCCGAAAAATCATCGTGTTGGCGCGGGAAGAGGCTGAGCGTCACCAGAACGATTATCTGGGGACGGAGCATTTGGTCTTAGCCATTCTGCGTGAGAGCGATGGTATTGCCCTAATGATCATCAAGAAGATGGGCCTGTCTTCTGAGCAGGTGCGACTTGAGATCGAGCGCAACCTTCCCGGCGGCGGCACCACGATGACATTCGGTGAAATTCCTTTCAGCCCTCGGGTGAAAAAAGTCATTGAATATGCCGTCGAGGAGGCCCGTTTGTTGGGTCACAACCACATCGGCGGCGAACATTTGCTGTTGGGGCTTCTGCGGGAAGAAGAAGGCATCGGCGGCAAGATCTTGCGTAGTTTAGGTGCCAATCTACTCACGGCGCGACAGTTGACGGTGACCTTCTTGAGGAAGAGTTCCCCGCGCGAACGAGACCGTAAGAGCAATACTCCTGCGCTGGATGAGTTTGGGCGGGATCTGACACGGTTGGCCCAGGAGAACACGCTGGATCCGGTTATCGGACGCGGTGACGAGATCGAGCGCGTGCTGCAAATTCTCAGCCGCCGGACTAAGAACAACCCAGTCCTCATCGGCGAAGCGGGCGTGGGGAAGACGGCCATCGTGGAAGGGTTGGCTCAACGGATCGTCGGCACCGAAGTGCCCGACAATCTCCTGAATCGGCGGGTCATTGCCCTCGATCTCGGTTCCCTTGTCGCAGGAACCAAGTACCGAGGCCAATTCGAAGAGCGTCTCAAGGTCGTCATGAAGGAGATCGTACAGGCAGGCAACATCATCATCTTCATTGATGAGCTGCACACGTTGGTTGGCGCGGGAGCGGCCGAAGGGTCGATCGACGCCTCCAACATGCTGAAGCCAGCGCTCTCGCGTGGTGAAATCCAATGCATCGGCGCGACCACGTTGGATGAGTACCGCAAGCATATCGAAAAAGACGGCGCTCTGAAACGCCGATTCCAGCCGATCTATGTTCAGCAGCCCAGCGTGGATGAGACCATACGCATCATTCGCGGGCTTCGTGATCGGTATGAAAATCACCATGGCGTGGAAATTACCGAGGATGCCATTGCCGAGGCTGTGAAGTTGGCCGACCGGTACATCACTGACCGGTTCTTCCCGGATAAGGCCATCGACGTGATTGACGAGACCGGTTCACGCGCCAAACTTCAGGCCTTTGCATTGCCGGGCGATCTGCGCGCGATGGACCAGGAGCTCAAGAAGGTCGTCCGCGAAAAGGAGTTGGCGATCGCGCTCCAGAATTTCGAAGAGGCGGTGAAGTTCCGCGAGGAGGAAGAGCGGCTGAGAAAGTTGCTCGAAGACTCCAAGGTCGAATGGAAGAAGAACCAGGAAAAAAGCAAGCCGGTCATTACGAAGGAGGATGTCGCATACGTCGTGTCGAAGATGACCGGTATCCCACTCTTCAAGCTCGAGGAGGAAGAGTCGCTGAAGCTTCTGAGAATGGAAGACGCGTTGCACAAACGCGTCGTCGGTCAGGACGAAGCGGTCTCAGCGGTGGCCCGCGCCATCCGAAGGTCTCGCGCCGGTCTGAAGGAAGCGAAGAAGCCAATCGGTTCATTCATCTTCATGGGACCGACCGGGGTTGGAAAGACGGAGTTGGCCCGGGCGCTGGCAGAGTTTCTATTCAATTCGGAGGATGCGCTGATCCGGATCGATATGTCCGAGTACCAGGAGAAATTCAGCAGCTCCCGGCTCTTCGGCGCACCGCCCGGGTATGTCGGATATGAAGAAGGCGGGCAGCTTACCGAAAAAGTGCGCAGGCGACCCTACTCGGTCGTGCTGTTCGATGAAATTGAAAAGGCCCATCCAGACCTGTTCAACGTCCTGTTGCAAGTGCTGGATGACGGCGTGCTGACGGATAGCTTGGGCCGAAAGGTGGACTTCAAGAACACGGTCATCATCATGACGTCCAACGTTGGTACGAAGCACTTGCAGAAGGGCACGTCATTGGGCTTCCATCGTGAAAATCAGGAGGAAGCGGGACGGCGGATGAAGGATGAGGTGATGGGCGAACTCAAGCACGCGTTCAGTCCTGAATTCCTCAACCGTATCGATGAAGTTGTGGTCTTCCACGCACTCGAGAAGTCCCACTTGATCCTCATTGTGGATCATTTGTTGAACGAGTTGAACAAGCGGTTGGTGGAGCGCACTGTGGAGTTGGAAGTCTCCGATGAAGTGAAGGCCTGGCTGATCCAAGTGGGGTACCAGCCGAATTTCGGCGCGCGTCCGATGCGCCGTGCGATTCAGAAGCATATCGGCGACCCGTTGTCTGAAGAGCTGATCAAAGGCCGTTTCCGTGAGTGCCACCGGGTCAAGGTGTTGCTCAAGGACGGCGCTCCCGAATTTGTTGAAGAAGAGGCCATGGCCGGAGTGTAAGCCTCTGTTCTTCTTGCAGCTGATCCAACATGCGCAACGCCGGGATGAGCAGGTATGCATCCCGGCGTTTTCTTTTCCGCCCCATGATTCTCGGAATAGAAACCAGCTGCGACGAAACCGCCGCGTCCGTTGCATCCAACGAGGGCGTGGTTCTGTCGGACATTGTCCGGTCGCAGGCGGACCATGCCCGCTATGGCGGTGTGGTCCCTGAACTTGCCGGTCGCCGCCATATTGAAGTGATCGATGAGGTGGTTCGAGAGGCATTGTCGCGGGCTCGCATTGAAGTAGAGGATCTGACCGGGGTCGCCGTCACTGCGGGCCCTGGTCTTGTGGGGGCACTGCTTGTCGGGCTTGCATATGGAAAAGCGGTGGCCTACGCCCGAAAGATCCCCCTGGTGCCGGTGAATCATTTGGATGGTCACATGAGTGCCGCACAGCTCTGCCCGGACCCCGTCACGCCCCCATTTGTCGCGTTGATCGCTTCTGGAGGCCATACCAATCTGTATGCCGTGCGGGCATGGGAATCGTGTGAGTTGCTCGGCCGCACGCTGGACGATGCTGCCGGCGAAGCCTTCGACAAGGCGGCGAAGATGCTCGGCCTGGCATATCCGGGGGGGCCTATCATCGACCGGCTTGCACGCCACGGAAATTCCGATCGCGTGAAACTACCCCGTCCGTACCCCAGCCGGGAGGATCTCAATTTCAGTTTCAGCGGGCTCAAGACCTCTCTCTTGTATCATCTGCGCGACTTGAAAGCGGCTGGCGCGGCGCCGGTCCTGGAGGACGTTGCCGCCGCATTTGAAAAGGCCATCGTTACCGTGCTGGTGGAGAAAACACTAGCAGCAGCAAAGCGCACCGGCATCCGTGACGTCGTGGTTACGGGAGGTGTGGCGGCCAATTCGCTGCTGAGGAGCCTGTTTAAATTATGCGGCCCGCAGGCAGGGGTGAAGGTCCACATCCCTTCTCTCCATTATTGCACCGATAACGCTGCGATGATCGCTGTCGCGGGGGCCCGGTTGGCACGCGCAGGCCAGTCAGCCGGTCTCGATTGTGAGCCCCGTCCGGGGTGGAGCTTGGGGGAAGCATGAAAGTCGATCGTCACACGCACTGTAGGAGGATTCGGCCATTCCGTCCGCGCACGGCAATTTAACGGGGCTCAAGCCAAACCAGCTGCGGCGGCTTGAACATGTCTATCGCAGGAAAGTTCCGGATGATGCCGTGGTGTCCCCTGAGTTGGCCCGTTTCTGTGCGGTCTTGTCGCGAGAGATCGGGCGTCAGATTGCCGTGCTCATCAACCGCCATGGCGCGATCGAAGACGTGATCGTCGGCGACCACCATGAAGTCGTCTTGCCGGATCTGTCCGCCTATCGCCTGGGGCGCCGGTCGCTTCGCGGCATCCGGATGGTGCACACGCATCTCCGTGACGAGCCATTGAGCCAAGATGACCTGACCGACCTCGCCTTGCTGAGGTTTGATCTGATTGCGGCGGTAGGGGTGCGTGACGACGGACAACCTGGTCATCTGTATGCCGCCAACATTCTGCCGCCCAACGCCGCGGGTAAGCCGTATGAAATCTGGGATCCTGTTCTCCTTCAGGATTGCCGGGTGGACTTCCGGCAATTCCTTTCCGCACTTGAAGAAGAATTGGCGCGGGCGCGACCAGCCTATCAGGTGGGATTCGAGCCTGAGCAAGCCATCTTAGTCAGTGTTTCGAAACAAAGCCGCGGGGAGCAGGAAGACTCTCTCGAAGAGCTTCGGGACCTGGCCCAGTCCGCAGGCCTCTCCGTATTGGAGACCGTTGTCCAGCGGCCCCAATCGCTCCATCCCAAGTATTTGCTCGGGAGCGGAAAATTGAAGGAGGTGGTCATCAAAGCGCTGCAGCACGGCGTGGATTATCTGGTATTCGATCAGGACCTGTCGCCGGCGCAGGCAACGGCCATTGCAGCGGTGACGGAACTGAAAGTCATTGATCGGACGCAACTCATTCTCGACATCTTTGCCCGTCGAGCGCACAGCCGCGGCGGCAAACTCCAAGTGGAACTCGCGCAGCTGCGATATCTTCTGCCTCGCCTGATCGGCCACGGGACGGCATTGTCTCGTCTCGCGGGCGGAATCGGAGGCCGGGGCCCGGGCGAGACGAAACTCGAGGTGGACCGTCGGCGCGTGAGAGAGCGGATCGTACATCTGGAGCGGCAGATTGAGGCATTGGCGAGGAATCGCGCTCAGCAACGTGCGAAACGGCTGCGGCGCGAGGTGCCGATCATTTCGATCGTGGGCTATACGAACGCCGGGAAATCGACCCTCCTCAATGTACTGACCAGTAGCCACACTCTCGTAGAGAACCAGGTCTTTGCCACTTTGGATCCTGCCAGCCGCCGCCTGCGATTCCCCATGGACCAGGAAGCGATCGTCACCGACACGGTCGGATTCATCCGCAATCTGCCTTCCGAACTGATGGAAGCGTTTCGTGCCACGCTCGAAGAACTCCAGGATGCCGATCTCCTGCTCCATGTGGCTGATATCAGCAGCCCCACGGTCGAACACCAAATGCGGGTGGTGGAGAGAATCCTCACCGAATTGGGACTGCATCATATCCCGCGCCTGCTCGTCCTCAATAAGGCGGACCGCCTTGATCCGCATGAGGCGGCCACGCTCAGCGCGAGGGTGGGCGGTCTTCCAATGTCCGCGCTCAGGCCCGACAGCCTGTATCCATTGATGAAGGTCATCGAGGAGAGACTATGGGGCTGTTTGACCCGAGAAGGTCTACCCTGCTAACATGGCGTGTTTTCAGGGCTCATGACTCCGCATGCGTCTTGCCCGTTGTTTTCACGTAGGTCATCATGCCGACGAAGGGAAGGAACGGGGCCCAACGGCTCCTGTCGCTGCTGGACAAAGAATTTCCGGTTCCGGCAGTAGCCTTGCATTTCGAAACGCCCCTTGAATTGCTGGTGGCGACCATCCTTTCCGCGCAGTGCACGGATGCGAGAGTGAACCAAGTGACGAAGACCTTGTTCCGCCGGTACCGGGCCCCCGAAGACTATGCACGCGCGGACCGCGTCACCCTTGAACAAGAGATCAAATCAACCGGTTTTTATAAGGCCAAGGCCAAAAATCTGATCGCCTGCGGGAGCGCACTTGTGGAACGGTTCGGCGGGAAGGTGCCGGCGACGATGGAAGAGCTCATTACCCTTCCCGGCGTTGGCCGAAAGACCGCCAACGTGGTGCTGGGCAACTGCTTCGGCATTCCGTCGGTAGTGGTGGACACTCACGTGAAACGAGTGAGTGGTCGGCTCGGATTGGTCTATGCGGAGGACCCCGAGAAAATCGAGGTCGCATTACAACATCTGCTTCCGAAGGATCGCTGGACGCGGGGGTCGCATCAGCTGCTTCTTCACGGGCGGCACATTTGTATGGCTCGCGCGCCGAAATGCCCTGAATGCCGATTGAATCCGATGTGCCCATGGGAGGGGAAGCGTCTCACGTGATTTACAGCATGACGGGGTACGGCCGGGCGGAAGGCCGGTACCAGGGATTTCCAATGCTGATCGAGGTGAAATCGGTGAACCATCGCCACCGTGAAGTAGTGGCGCGACTTCCACGAGTCTTCCAAGCGCATGAGGATCTGGTGCGCAACCTCGTCCAAGCGCATGTGCGCCGAGGCCGGGTCGACGTCAGTATCAGCGTCAACGGCGAGCGTGAGGGAGGGGGTGAGCTGCGGTTGGATCGGCCCCTCGCCAAGAAATATTTCAGCCTGTTGAAGGAGCTGCAGCGAGAATTGGGCGTACCAGGCACTCCAGACATCGGTCTTGTGGCCGGCTTTCGTGACGTTATCAAGTCTGTCGAGTCGCCGCGAGAAGATCAGGCAGCGCTCAAATCAGTGGAACATGTATTGGCGCAAGCGCTCAAGGCCCTCACCCGCATGCGACGACAAGAAGGGCGGGCACTGGGGCGCGATCTTTCGGCGCGGTTGCGAGAGATTCAGCGCAGGTTGGAAGCTGTCGGCAAGAGAGTGCCCCACATCGTGAAGGAACACTACACTCGCACCGAGGCGCGCCTCAATCGACTGTTGGAGAGCGTGGGTGACCAGGATCGGGTTGACCCGGTCCGCCTTGCTCAGGAGGTGGCGCTTCTTGCAGATCGAAGCGATATCAGTGAGGAGCTCACGCGGTTGGACAGTCACCTGCAGCAATTCAGAGGCTTCCTGCGGAAAACGGAACCGGTCGGACGTAATCTTGATTTTCTCTTGCAGGAGATGAATCGGGAAGTCACGACGTTGACCTCGAAGGTCGGCGATATCACTGTGACCCAAGAAATCCTTGCCGTCAAAGCCGAGCTGGAGAAGGTTCGCGAGCAGGTTCAAAATGTCGAATAGGGGAATTCCATGTCTTCGACGCCGGGGCGCGTTGTTTGTGGTCTCGGCGCCTTCCGGGACGGGAAAAACTTCTCTCTGTCAAGAAATGGTGTCTCGTTTACCGTGCGTCAGACATTCTGTTTCCTATACGACGCGACCGGCCCGAGCCGCCGAGGTGAATGGAAGGGACTATCATTTTGTCGAGCACGCGGCCTTCAAATCGATGATCCAGCAAGGCGCGTTCTTGGAATGGGCCGAGGTCTACGGGCAGTTCTACGGGACTCCGGTTGCTCCGCTCCGGCAATGGCGCGACGAAGGCATCGACGTGATGCTCGACATTGACACCCAAGGCGCTGCGCAAATCCGGGCTCACGAACCGGACGCGGTTTTGATTTATCTGCTGCCGCCGTCGTGGGATGTGTTGCGCGAAAGACTTGAGCAGCGAGGATCAGATCCCCCTCGTGAGATCGCCAAACGGCTTGCGAAAGCAAAGGAGGAAGTTAAGCATTATCGATATTATAAGTATGTAATCATCAACGATGACTTTAAATCTTCAGCCGGCCAATTAGAAGCGATTATCGTGGCGGAGCGATGCCGCACGGCCATGCTGGACTTATCCGGATTGGAGATGATGCTGTCGCAAAAGGAGGAGAGCTGCTAATGGATGCCTTATCATTATTGCCGGATGATCTGACACGGGTCGGATCGAGAAGCCGTTTGGTGATCGTCTCGGCGCAGAGAGCCCGCCAGTTCATGCAGGGAATTCCGTCCTCTATCGTGACCAAGCATACCAAGCCAACGACGATTGCGTTGGAGCAAGTCCTCAAAGGACATGTCAAATTCCTCGTGGGGAAGGATGCGCGTCAAGCGATGAAGGAGGCAAAAAAGCAGCGGGAACGTGAACTCGAGCGTCTGGCCGTGGCGCGAGTTGCCGGAGAAGATGCAAGCGAGATCAAGAAAGACCTCAGCGTGATGGTAGACGATTCGAAGCCGGTGGAACCGGGTGAAGAAGACTGACGTTCATACGCCTTCTGCTCATGTTGGACGTTATGCCGGCAAGACGTTTGTGCTCGGCGTGACGGGCAGCATCGCCGCCTATAAGGCGGTCTCCTTGTGCCGGCGTTTGAAAGCCGAGGGTGCCCAGGTGCACGTCGTCATGACGCGCGCCGCTGAACGATTTGTCGGTCCGCTGACCTTCGAGGTGATAAGCGGGAATTCGGTCGCGACAGGGTTGTTTGTCTCCGGCAATGAGATGGCGCATTTGAACCTGGCGGAAATTGCGGATGCCATCCTCGTTGCTCCGGCTTCCGCTCATTGTTTGGGCAAGATGGCTCATGGTCTGGCGGATGATCTGCTCTCGACGCTGGTTCTTGCGGCAGAGTGCCCGCTACTTCTTGTGCCTGCGATGGACGGTGGCATGTGGGATCATCCAGCTGTTCGGGAAAATGTGAGGATACTGCGCGCACGCGGCGTGTGCGTCATGGAATCCGACACCGGCCCGCTGGCCTCCGGGCGGATCGGCAAGGGTCGTTTGCCTGATGAAGAGACGATCCTAGCGGCTTTTTCATCGGCATTGAGCCCGCAGAAGGATTTTCAAGGTCGCCGTATTCTCGTGACGGCCGGACCCACGCAGGAGTCGTTGGACCCCATCCGGTACATCTCCAACCGATCGACTGGTAAAATGGGGTGGGCCATCGCCGAAGTGGCGAGAGATCGCGGCGGAGACGTCGTCTTAATTGCCGGTCCCACAGGCCTTGCGCCCGTGACAAATGTGACATGGGTTCCGGTGGTCACTTCCGAAGAAATGCACAAGGCCGTGACGACCCGGTTCGCGGATGCAGACATTCTTATCATGGCTGCGGCAGTTGCCGACTTCAGGCCGGCCCGGAAAGCCCCGGGAAAGGTTGCCAAAGGCCAGGGGCGTTTCGTGCTGGATCTGGAACCGACACCGGATATTTTGGGCGACTTGGCAGAGCGCCGATCCGGACAGATTGTGGTGGGGTTTGCCGCGGAGACCGGAGATCTTCTGGCAAGAGCGCGACGAAAATTAACAGGAAAAAATCTCGATCTAATCGTCGCCAACGATGTGACAGAGCCGGGCGCCGGTTTCGGCACTGAGACGAACCGGGTGACCTTGCTAGACCGGGCGGGAGGCTGCAAGGCGCTGCCGCTTCTCTCTAAAAGAGACGTGGCCCATCGGATCCTGGACGCCGTCCGGCGGCTGACGACGGCTGGCAGACCCAGGCCTTGACTCTCCTCGGCGGTTTATGCGGGAATTCCCAGGCTCCTTGGAGGTAATAGACCATGGCGAATGAGTCAGTGTCTCGGGCGTTTATGAATACCGCAAAGGATCTTTCCGACGCCGGAAAATTTGGCGACGCCATCAACACACTCCAGGAAGGCTTGAAGCAGTACCCGAACTTTATCAGTGCACGGGTATTGCTCGGGGACGTCTATTGGATATCGGGAAACGCCGCCCTCGCGCGGGTCGAACTGGAGCAAGTAATCAAGAGCGTGCCGGATAATTTTGGCGCCCGCCGCAAGCTTGCGATCATTTATCACAGGCTTGGGCAATTTGCCCTTGCTGCCGAATGTTGTTTGGCCGTTCTGAAGGCGAACCCCAAAGATCAGGAAATGCGAAACCTCTTGACGGATTTACAGACAAAAATGGGACCTCTTACAACTACGGCTGCCGAGCTGCCGACGGCGACCGTGCGGACACGTGCGCCACTGTCTCAACCCGCTCCAACGGATATGGAAGAAACGGTTCGGACGTCGTCTCTTCGCGAAGAAGAGGCGGAGATCGACAGCGTATCCCTCGCCGAGCTGTATGTCTCGCAGGGACATCGCGAAAAGGCCCTCGCGGTCTACGGGCGGCTGGCGGATAAGGATCCCGACGATCCACGCTTCCAATTGCGACTCCAAGAGCTTCTTGGCCACGATCACCGAGAGATCGCGGATGCCGAAGGACAGCCTCCACACGAGACGCCCGGCCAGGCGAGACGGAAGAATCAAGTGCGTCGCCTAGAGGGTTGGTTGGCGGTCATCCGGAGCCGACGTCAGTCGTGAGCAGCCAGGACCGTGGACAGACTGCGGCAAGAGGGCCTGGCGCCGTGATTCTGGTGCTGCACGGACCCAATCTGAATCTTTTGGGTACGCGGGAAACCGACGTGTATGGGACCGTGACCCTCGAAACCATCAATGAGGAACTTGAGAAGCTCGCGCGTACGGAGGGAGTGTCGGTGACCATTCGGCAGTCGAATGCCGAAGGGGAACTCGTGGACGCGATTCAGAAAGCCGTGGGCCGTTTTGATGCCTTGGTCATCAATCCCGGCGCGTTTACGCATACCAGTATTGCCATCCGTGACGCCATCGCGGCGGTCGGCATTCCCGCCGTGGAAGTACATCTGTCGAATATTTACCGGAGAGAGGATTTCAGGCACCAGTCCTATATTGCTGGCGTTGCCGTCGGACAGATTTCGGGGTTTGGGACGGACAGTTACCTGTTGGGCTTACGGGCTGCCGTCTCGCAGGTGAAAATGCAGCAGGCAGCCAAGCGGTAACGTCTTGACCGGCGCGCCTGAACAATCTGCGGACGTGTTCGGCGTTCGGCGTGACTCGGTGACCGTCGTTCATGAGTGATATGGAGGAGGATCGGAGTGATTACGACGTCGGAGTTTCGCAATGGGGCAAAGTTGGAATTGGCAGGGGAGCCGTTTACGATTATTGAATTTCAACATGTGAAGCCCGGGAAAGGGGGCGCATTCGTCAGGACAAAGCTGAAGAGCCTCCGGTCGGGGAATGTGATCGAGCGGACCTATCGTTCAGGCGAGAAACTCGACACTCCCGATCTTGAGGAACTGGAGATGAAGTTCCTTTACGCCGCGGGCGATCAATATACGTTCATGGACACCACGAATTACGAACAGCTGACTTTTGACAAGGGGCTCCTCGGTGGCGGCTGGGATCTTCTGAAAGAAGATATGACGGTGACGCTCTTGATCCATAATTCGGTTCCCATCGGGATGGACCTTCCGGTCTTCGTCGAACTAAAAGTGGTGAAGACCGATCCGGGCGTTCGTGGGGATACCGCGTCGGGAGGCTCGAAGCCCGCCACGCTGGAAAGCGGCGCCGTCGTCAAAGTGCCGCTGTATCTCGATGAGGGTGTGATGGTCAAGGTGGACACCCGGACCCGTGAGTATGTGGAACGCGCCTGATGAAACGGCGCGCCGCCAGAGCCATCTCAAAAATAGCGAAGTCTGCGCCCAAGCCTCGTCCCGATGCGCTGATCGATCCGAAGGTCTTGCAGGAACTGGTGGATGTGTTTCACTCGGCGGGAGTGGCGGATCTGGAAGTGGAACGGGGAGGGCTGCGCGTTCGCTTGCGGCGCCAGGAGGCGGTCGTGGCCGGCCAAAGCCGTGAGATCACCGTGCCGGTCTCCGAGGCTCTCCGCCAAAGCGGTCCCGTCGAAACGCCGGCAAGCCTGGCGGAAACGGAAGGCCTTATTACCGTCACCTCTCCGATCGTCGGTGTCTTTTATCGATCCGCCTCGCCCGAGACCGAAGTGTACGTGGAGGAAGGCTCCTACGTGCGGAAGGGCCAGGTGCTCTGCATCGTCGAGGCCATGAAACTGATGAATGAAATCGAGTCGGAGGTGGATGGGCGGGTCGTCAAGATTCTCGTTGAAAATACCAAGCCTGTGGAGTACGGCGAGGCCCTGTTCCTGATCGAGCCCGGGGCGAGGCCGGAGGCCTAGCGTGTTCAAGAAGATTTTGGTCGCCAACCGAGGGGAGATCGCGGTCCGGATCATTCGGGCCTGCAAGGAGCTCGGCGTGCGGAGCGTGGCGGTCCATTCCGACGCCGACGCCGACGCCCATCATGTCCGGCTGGCGGACGAGCATCTCTGCATCGGGCCAGCCGAACCCGCGCTCAGCTATCGGAACATTCCGAACATTCTCAGTGCCGCGGAAATCACCGCATGTGATGCCATCCATCCCGGCTACGGCTTTCTCGGGGAGAACGCCCACTTTGCGGAGGTGTGTGAGTCTATCGGCATCAAGTTTATCGGTCCCACCTCCGAAAACATCGCGACGATGGGCGACAAGTCAAATGCCCGTGAGCTGATGATTCGGCATGGACTTCCAGTCCTGCCCGGCAGCGAAGGGGAGATTGCCAGTGAACACGAAGCGGCGGCCGTGGCCGCCAAAATCGGCTATCCCGTGATCATCAAAGCCTCTGCCGGCGGCGGCGGCCGGGGCATGCGAGTGGTCAATAAGGAAGAGGACCTGGCGCATGCCTTTCAGGCGGCCAAAGCTGAGGCGGCCTCAGCCTTCGGAGACACCGGGCTGTACGTCGAGCGTTTCTTCCTCGAGCCCCGGCATATCGAAGTCCAAATTCTGGCGGACGAGCGCGGCCGGACCATCTCGCTGGGCGAGCGGGATTGTTCCATCCAGCGGCGCTATCAGAAGCTTATCGAAGAGACTCCATCTCCGGCCGTGGATGACCGGCTCCGGCGCGAACTCGGACGTGTGGCCGTCGAGGTGGCCCAAGCCGTCCACTATCGGAATGCCGGGACCGTGGAGTTTCTTCTCGACAAGGATCGGCGGTTCTATTTCATGGAGATGAACACGCGGATCCAGGTCGAGCACCCCATCACGGAAGAAGTTACAGGCATTGATCTGGTCAAAGAGCAGATCAAGATTGCCGCCGGGATGTCCCTCCCGTGGAAGCAGCAGGATGTGAAGATCAACGGCCATAGCATAGAATGCCGTATCAATGCCGAGTGTCCTGAGAAGTTCACGCCTTCGCCCGGCCGCATTACGCGTTTTCATCCTCCCGGCGGCCCGGGGGTGCGAGTGGATACGGCCATCGAGACCGGGTCGGAGGTGTCCTGCCATTACGACTCACTGATTGCCAAGCTGATCGTTCATGGGGTCAACCGTGAAGAATCGCTCGCGCGCATGCGGCGAGCCCTTGATGAATGCGTCGTAGAAGGAATCAAAACGACACTCCCGCTCCATCGCCGTATCTTTGATGATCCCGACTTTCAGAAGGGCCGCTTTTCCACTTCCTTCCTGGAACGGTTTTTTGCCGCCTATTCGGCGTAAGAGACGGCCGCGCCCGCCCGTGACGAAGAATTCTCCGCATTTTCCCGCTTCACGGTGTCCTCCCTTGCCGTACGGGTTGTATCTCATTCTTGACCCCTCCGCAGCAGGCAGACGATCGCTCGTGGAACTGGTCGAAATCGCATTAGCGGCTGGCGTGCGCGCATTTCAATTACGGATGAAAGCCGTGGGCACCCGCCAGCTCTACGACCTCGCCGCACGACTCTGTCCGCTCGTGCAGGGGCATGGAGGACGGTTCATCGTGAATGACCGGTGCGACGTGGCCCTGGCCGTCGGTGCCGACGGTGTGCATCTCGGACAAGACGATCTTCTCTTACCAGACGCCCGGCAAATTCTCGGCCATGAGGCACTGATCGGGATTTCGACTCACACCCTGACTCAAGCCCTCGATGCTGAGCGAGGAGGCGCTGATTATATCGGCTTCGGACCGATCTTCCCCACGGTGTCGAAGGGCGAGCGGGAACCCATTGTCGGACTCGAAGGATTGAGGGCCGTGCGGCGCCATGTGCAGATTCCCATCGTTGCTATCGGAGGCATCGGACCGGGGAACGTCGCGGACGTCGTTGAGGCAGGCTCGAACACTCCGGCGATGATTTCTGCAATTCTATCAGCTCCAGATCCCGCGGTGGCCATTGCCGATACTCTCGCCGCGATCAGAGGAATGCGATGAGCCGCACGTGGTGCTTGCTCGTAAGAGCATTCTCTGGTACTCTTCATCGACCTGATCGGCCTGGTGATACCCTATGCCCTTGCTGGCGCGTCAGTCTGGAAAGCTAACTCACAAGGAGATGTCTATGAACACACGCGGAGTGGTGATTTTGACCCTGGTGGTTCTGACCAGTTGTGGACTGTTCCCGGCGCTGGCGTCCGCTGATGATACGGTTGAGACCGGCCGATTGCTGGCCGTGCTGTTGGACTCGGGACGAGTAGTAATCGGCGTGAACCAGGCCATGATCAACGACATTGAGCAAGGCAACAAAGGATTCACCGTGGAAGTATTCGAAAAGCAAATGTCCGAGAAGTTCAAGGCAAGGACCGGCGTCGATCTGGCCAATATCAAGAACGAAAAGGTTCCGGCGCAGGCGAAGGTACTCCTGCCTATGCTGATGGAGGCCGGCAAGACGGTCACACGCAACTATCAGCCGATCATCAACAAGCAGGGGATGGGGTTCAAGAATTTCATTCCGGCGACCTGGGGGACGCAAGCGGCCGCCCTTTTCACCGCGGAGTCCGGGGCGTATATGAAGCAGACCGCGCCGGTCAAACTGGTTCGCAATCAGAAGAACGTGCCCGATGAATTTGAAGCGGCGACGCTCGCAAAATTTGCGGATCCAGCTTATCCGCGGGTCGGTGAGAAAGTGATCAGCGCCGCTGCGGACGGCGGCAAGACGGTGCGCGTCGTCCTCCCGCTGTTTTACGGCAAAGGCTGCCTTGGATGCCATGGGGAACCCAAGAACGAAAAAGATATCTCTGGATACCTCAAAGACGGGGGCAAGGAGGGCGATCTCGGCGGTGCCATCAGTGTGAAGTTGGCGGTGAAGTAATATGAGATCCGGCGAAGGCTAACGCCTTCGCTTAGGTGTTCGTTTCGCGCGTACACGCGGGGAGGGCTTGCTTGAGCGACGCGCTCGAGAAGCCCTCTCGGCGTGTCTGGGCTCAGTCTTTGCCGATCTTGTGGAGGACGTCGGTTTTCGTTCAAGGGTGGTCATCCGCAACTCCAGTGCCCGCACCTGCTCACGCAATTCCGGCAGTTTGGCGACCACGGCCATCGCTTTCAGCCAGGTTCTGTGGGGAAGGGCCGGCGCCCCCGACACGATCTCCTTGGCGGCCACATCCCGGTTGAGACCGGCGCGGGCGGCCACCATCGCGAGGTCTCCCACCGAGACATGATCCGCAATGCCTGCCTGCCCGCCGACCATCACATGGTGGCCGGTTTTGCTACTCCCGGCGATCCCGACCTGCGAGACGAGAATGTTATCTTCGCCAATCTCGACGTTATGCGCGATCTGCACCAGATTATCGATTTTGGTGCCGCGCCGGATGACGGTTTTACCGAACGTGGCGCGGTCCACCGCGACGTTTGCACCGAGTTCCACGTCGTCCTCGATGATGACAGTGCCGACCTGCGGGATCTTTCGGTGTCGTCCAGCTTCCTGTAGATAGCCGAACCCATCGCTTCCGATAACGGTCCCCGCATGAATAATGACCCGATTGCCGATGGTGATGCCTTCCCGAACCGTCACATTGGGATAGATGAGGCAATCTTCGCCGATCGTACTGCCGGCCCCGACGAACACGCCCGGAAACAGTGTCGTGCCGCGGCCGATCGAGACATGGTCGTCCAGGGTGACAAACGGCCAAATCGATACCTCCCGACCGAGCGTCACATGCTGCCCCCGAGAGGCCAGATTACTGATGCCAAAGGCGGGACGTTGTTTTAGAAACAACGCTTCCACAACCTGCGCCATGGCAAGCGCCGGATGGGGGACGATGATCTGGGCGCAGGAAAGTTCGTCCAGATGACGGTTGACGAGCAGGGCGCCGGCGCGTGATGACCGTGCAGCTGTGACGGTGACATGTGCGGCCACAAAGGAGAGATCGCTTTCTCCCGCCTCATCGAGCGCGGCGACCCCCGTGATCGGGAGGTCTGACGAGCCGACCACGCGGGCATGGAGAACCGCCGCGATCCGACCGGTCGTGAGTGGCGAATCAGTCATGAGTCACGGCAGCATAGTGAATTTCAACGATGAGCGTCAAGGCAGATGAACCGTTTGCCGTTCATGGTTTGCAACTGATCCGCGCGTCCCCGTACAATCCGCGGATTATGGTGAAAGTGAAGATCTGCGGCAACACGAATCTGGATGACACGATGGCGGCGGTGCAAGCTGGCGCCGATGCAGTCGGGTTTGTGTTGTATGCAAAAAGCCCTCGCGCGATCAGCGCCAAGACGGCTGCCGACATTATCGCCCGACTCCCGCCCTTTGTGACGCCAGTGGGGGTCTTCGTCGACGAGGATTTGCAGGTCGTCCGAGAGAGGATGGATGAGTGCGGACTCCTGCTGGCCCAATTGCATGGGAGCGAATCACCCGAGTATTGCAAAGATCTCAAGAGGGCGGTCGTGAAGGCTGTCCGCGTCAGGGATCGCCGTGATTTCGAGCTGATGTCTCGGTATCAAGTGGCCGGTTACTTGCTCGATGCGTACGTCCAGGGGATTCCGGGAGGAACCGGGATGGCGATCGACTGGGACCTGGCGGCCGATGCGGCGCAATTGGGACCCATTGTGCTGGCCGGTGGCCTCACGCCCGACAATGTTGAGGAGGCCATTCGAAGAGCCCGCCCGTATGGCGTCGATGTCACCAGTGGGGTCGAAGCATTTCCAGGGAAAAAGGATCACGCAAAGCTGCGGACGTTCGTGGCGAACGCAAAAAGCTCCATCTGGTAGGCGGTTGAATGGCCATCGACCATCACTTATACTGTGACGATGACTGCGATTCCTGACAAGCGCGGCCGGTTTGGACCCTTCGGGGGGCGGTATGTCCCTGAGACCTTGATCCCGGCGTTGGATGAACTCACCGCCGTCTACCAGAAGGCCCGCCGCGACCCCAAGTTTCGCCACGAACTCGATTATTATCTCCGAGAATATGTCGGCCGGCCGACTCCGCTTTACTACGCCGAGCGCCTCACGAAAAAGCTTGGCGGTGCAACAATCTATTTAAAGCGCGAAGATCTCTGTCACACGGGTGCGCACAAAATCAATAACACGATGGGCCAAGTTCTCTTGGCGCGCCGGATGAAGAAACCGCGGGTGATCGCTGAGACAGGGGCCGGCCAGCATGGTGTGGCGGTCGCGACTGTGGCGGCAATGTTCGGGCTGCAGTGCGAAGTGTACATGGGCACGGAGGACATGGAACGCCAGGCGTTGAATGTCTTTCGCATGCGGCTGCTGGGGACGACCGTCACCGGCGTTAATGCGGGGAGCCGCACGCTCAAGGATGCCATCAGCGAAGCGATGCGGGATTGGACGACCAATGTGCGCACGACGCATTACATTCTGGGGTCCGTACTGGGGGCACATCCCTATCCCATGATGGTCCGGGATTTTCAAGCCGTGATCGGTCGGGAAGCGCGGAAGCAAATCGTGCGGGCGCATGGCAAACTACCGGACTATTTGGTCGCCTGTGTCGGCGGCGGCAGCAATGCGATCGGGTTATTCACGGCCTTTCTCAAGGACCGCCGTGTGAAGATGGTCGGCGTGGAAGCCGGCGGGCTCGGCCTCTCCAGCGGCAAGCATGCCGCGAGGTTCGCGTCGGGTTCTGTAGGGGTGCTGCAGGGCACCATGACCTATCTCCTGCAGGACGGCGATGGTCAGATCCAGTTGACGCATTCCGTGTCGGCCGGACTCGACTACGCGGCCGTCGGACCGGAGCATGCGCTCTATCAAGAGCGTGGACGCATTGCGTATACCTCCGTCACCGACGATGAGGCGATCGCGGCGTTCGATCTCCTGGCGCAAACGGAAGGCATCATGCCGGCCCTCGAATCTGCCCATGCCGTTGCCCATGTCGTGAAGTTCGCCCCCACGCTCACACGCAGTCAGGCCGTTCTGGTCAATCTCTCCGGAAGGGGCGATAAGGACGTGCATCAGATCGCACGCATGAAGGGCGTCACCATTTGATGGTGCAGGGCGGCACCTCTCTCCCGCCGGCGCCTGGCCGGATCTCCGCACAGACGTCTCGTATCGCCTCGACATTTCATCGTCTGGCCGAGCAACGCCAGAAGGCATTGATCGCGTACATCATGGCCGGCGACCCGTCACTCGACGAGACCGAAACCTACGTCTTGCGGATGGCCGAGGCCGGAGCGGATATCATCGAGCTCGGCGTGCCCTTCTCGGACCCTATCGCCGACGGACCCGTTATCCAGCAGGCGGCCGATCGGGCGCTTCGCTCAGGGACGACGTTGAGGAAAATCGTCGCCGCGGTCCATTCCCTTCGAACGAAGACGCAGGTGCCCCTTGTGCTGATGACGTACTACAACACAATCCTGAAATACGGAGAAGCGGCCTTTTGCCGGGACGCCGCCGAGTCGGGTGTGGATGGCATCATCGTGCCGGACCTTCCGCCGGAGGAAGCGACGACCTTGCAGCCCCTGGCGAGGAGATCGGGCCTCGATCTGATCTTTCTGTTGGCGCCGACCAGCACCGCGAGGCGGCAGGCCTCGGTGGCGCGCCTCTCCAACGGCTTTATCTATTATGTGTCGATGACGGGGATCACGGGCGCGATGTTGAAGGACAGGGCGGATGTCGCGAGCAAGGTGAAGGAAATTCGCCGCTACGCGAAGACTCCGGTGGCAGTGGGATTCGGCATTGCGACGGCTGACGACGTACGGGAGATCGCGCCTATGGCCGACGGCGTGATCGTTGGCAGCGCCCTGGTCAAGATCATCGCCGAAGGCTCCCCCTCCGTCGCCGACCGCCTCGGTTCCTTCACCCGCTCCCTCAAAGCCGCCACTATGCGTCCTGACGCCGAGCTTTCGCCGACAAATAAGCGACCAACGCCATGAGACGCTTGCACTGGCTGTGTGCGATCTTTCTCTTGTTGGGGTGCGTCAAGGTCCTTTCGGTACGCGACATTCCTGATATCGCCCTCGGACAAGCGTCCTTTTACCCCACCATTGAAGCCCACACCGACGCCCCCATCGTCGGCGGCAATCGCATCGACATCCTACTGAACGGTGATGGAACGTTCCCCATCATGCTGCGCGAGATCAGAAGCGCCAAATCCACGATCACCTTCTCTCAGTATCTCGTTGAAGACGGCTCGATCACGCATGAACTGGCGGAGGCGTTTGCGGAACGATGCCGGAAGGGCGTCATCGTTGATATTCTGCTGGACAGCCACGGATCGGCCAAGGCGCCGGCCGACATCATCAAAACGATGAAAGACGCCGGCTGTCGCGTGGAACATTTTCGTCGCGTGAAAGCGGAGGGCATCATTTTTCCATGGAAACTGTTGAAATACAATTATCGCAGCCACCGGCGCATCTTGGTCATTGACGGCCGAGTCGGATTTACCGGCGGGTACGGGATAAGCGAAGCCTGGACGGGAAATGGCCGTACGCCGAAACATTGGCGCGATACCAATGCGCGAATCGAAGGGCCGGCGGTGCAATCGCTGCAAGCCGCCTTTGCCGAAGATTGGCTCGAAGCCACCGGCGCCGCCATCGGAGGGGACGCCTATTTTCCGCGGCTCGAAGCGCGCGGAGACGTGCCGGCGCAGATCGTCAAGAGTTCCCCGACGAACGGCAGTTTTCAATGTTACATGCTGTTCCTCCTTACGATCAGTTCAGCCAAAAAATCCATCGTCATCACAAACCCGTACTTTATGCCCGACGATGTCATGACGGAGGCGCTGGTCAAAACGACCGCGCGCGGCGTGCGGGTCGTCATCCTGCTGCCGGGCAAGATAGACAGCGAGATCACGCGCACTTCTAGCCGCAGCCATTATGGCCCCCTGCTACGGGGAGGCATCGAGATTTACGAGTATCAGGCGGGCCTGCTGCACGCAAAAACCATGTCCATCGACGGCCAGTGGGCGACCATCGGCAGCACCAACTTCGATAACCGGTCCTTTGCCCTGAATCAGGAACTGAACCTCACGATCTACGACCGCGCGCTGGCTGCCCGCCTCGAAGACATCTTCCGGGAAGATTTAAAACACGCCAAGCAAATAAGTTACGATGAGTGGAAGTCGCGGAACCTCTACGAACGGCTGGTCGAATGGTTCGCCTTTCCCGTCAAAGACCAGCTGTGAAGCCTCAGTCCTGTTGACCTCACGTCTATTGATGAGATCCGATGTCGCCTGAGGCTGAGGTGCGGGGCGAGCTATTTCTTCTTGAAGAGATTGTCAAGAGCACGCCGGGGGTCTTCAGGGGATGCAGCCCCCGACGCGGTCTCGCGCTCCACTGTGACGTGCATCGAAAAGAATGTGCAGGCATTACGAGCGTTCTTGTTGGCGATGCGTTCCGGTATAGGCTGGGTGCAATCAAAACGATGGCCGGGATCGAAATGGGCGCACTGTCGGCAGGAATGAAGTTCTGATTTGCACTTGGGACACTGGCCGAATGGATCTATTAGAGGGTGGAGTAGCGTTCCGCAGTCCACGCAGCGCGAGACGGTCCGAGTGGGAAGCATCGCGGGCGTGCCCGATCGGGAGGGCTCCTTGGGCTTTCCTTGTCGCTCTCGCTCCTTCTCATGTTCCTTATAGCCCCGCTGGCCGTATCTTCTTTCTTCCATACGTGCGATCTACTTCAGCGCGTCGCTCAGGCGGGTATGGATGCGGCGCACGCGTTCGAGCTGGCCCTTGGCGGGAAAGCGCTCGTAAAATCCCTCGGTCCGAAATTCCTTGGCGAGCTCGGGCCAGCCCGCCAGCGTCTTGTGAAAAGCGTGGGGCGATCGCTCCGTTTCCCACGCCTTGAATATCGGAAGGCTCTCGAGCAGGTCGCCGAACACGCGGATCAGCGCCTTCAGCGTGACGTCGCGGGTGAACATGAAGCGGTCGTTCTTGCCCCACACCGGCTCCATCACCTCGCGCACCGCTTTGAGATAATCCCGGATCAGCGGGTACGCCCGATCAGTTTTCAGCTGCCACCGCTTCTCGAACAACGAGCGATGCGTCTCAACGATTTTGTGCATCTCATTGAACAGCTCCGATTGTAAGATCCACTTTTCCTGCCGGCTTCGGCCACCGAGACGGTTGATCCGGTACCGCAGCGGAGAGTCGTCGCTTTCATACAGCAGTGTGACCAGCTTGGCCGCGAATTTCTTTTCCGGGCTCGCCCACGAGACTCTCTCGTAGAGATCTACCAGGTGCGACTTGCTGATCCGTGTCGGCGTCGAGTTGATGATGACGAACATCTCGGTGGCGAAATCCTCGCTCCGTCCGTCAAAGAGCACACAGGGAATGTGGATGGTTGCCGCGTCATTCGGCCGATCGTGCGCATAGAAGTGCAGGGCGGCCAGGCGATGTTGCCCATCAATGACCAGATATTTCCCGCTTGGCTCCTCTAGATGACCGACCTCCTCGGAGGTAGGGAGCGCTCTGAACCGAAGCTGTTCGTGTGTAAACAGCAAGATGGTGCCGGGAATCGGCGGCTGACTCACGGCGGTCTCGTAGAAGTTTGTGATGGCCTTGACCTTGGCGCGTGAAAGCTGGCGCTGAAAGGCCTTGTCATTGCGCTCGATCTTGGAGATGAACTGGCCGACCTCGTCGTTTTCGGCCACTGTGGACGGCTCTATTTGCTCGCCTTCGCCGTAGAATCGGCTCACAAAGCGAACCTTCCGGAGCAGATCCTGCGCTGGATAGGAGATGAAGTAGAAGATACCGTCTTTCTGGCGGATGCGCGTGGCTAGCATGACGGTGCTCCCGATGCGCGTTGGAACCCCTAAAGAGGTCCACGCAAAACCTAACAGGGAACGAAGGTTGACGTCAATGGCAGGGGGCGCCTGCGGCTTCCATAGCCGCGACGTCTCGGCGGAGCGGCGTACCAATGATCTAGGCGATTTGTCCGTCCACCATTCTTACGATTCGGTCCGCCTGGTTCGAGAGCGCTTCGTTGTGTGTCACGATGACGAACGTGATGCTCTTGGCGCGATTCAAGCTCCGCATCAGTTGAAAGACCTCTTCCCCTGTGTGCGTATCAAGATTCCCTGTCGGCTCGTCTGCCAGAATGATGTCCGGCTGGAGAATCAGCGCCCGAGCGACGGCCACGCGTTGTTGCTCCCCGCCGGACAGTTCGCCGGTCCTGTGCTCCAATCGATGCGCGAGGCCGACTTCCACCAGCATGCGCTCGGCCCGTTCACGTGCTGTCGTATTGGTGTCCCGCCGAATCAACGAGGGGATCATGACGTTCTCAACGGCGGTGAATTCTGGAAGAAGGTGATGGAACTGGAACACAAAGCCAATCCGCTGGTTCCGGAAATCCGCCAGCCCCTGATCCGATCGCATGAAGACATCCTCGCCATCGAAGCGCACCGTGCCGCTCGTCGGGCGGTCGAGCGTTCCCAGGATATGCAACAAGGTCGTCTTCCCGACGCCCGATGCCCCGACAATGGCGATGAGTTCGCCTCGTTTGATTTCCAAGTTGACGCCCCGCAGCACGTGAACCTCGGTCGGTCCCAGGTGGAAGGATTTATGGAGGTCAACGGCTTCAATCATGGCACGTGCGGCGGACGCTGGACGGAGTTTCTTCGGGAACGGGCGTGCCTTGGCGCGCCTGGGTCCGGGAGGGGAATGGCTGAGCGCCGTTCATTCGTAGCGGAGCGCTTCTGCGGGGTCCAGGCGCGCGGCTTGGCGGCAGGGATGGATGGTGGCCAGAAAGGTAATCGTAATTGCCGAGAGTCCGACCACCAGCACATCGAGGATTTTGATGTTCACGGGAATACGGCTGAGGTAGTACACGTCCCCCGGCAGCGTAAAGAACGTCTGAATGGCCCAGCAGAAGCTGTAGCCGAGCGGAATGCCAATGACAGTGCCGACCACTCCGATCACCAGGCCATTGAGCATGAAGATGCGGGTGACGACCTGTCCGGTCGCCCCCATGGCCTTGAGGATGGCGATTTCCCGGTGTTTCTCCACGACGATCATGGTCAGCGTGCTGACGATATTGAAGGACGCCACCACGACGACCAAGACCAGCAGCACGAACATCATGAACTTCTCGAGTTTGAGCGCCGAGAAGAGGTTCCGGTTCATTTTCATCCAGTCCCGTGCCCAGTAGGGAAAGCCGAGTGTCTCCTCGATGCGCGCCGCAATGCGGTCTGCAGCGAAGATGTCCGCCACTTTGACTTCGATGCCGGTGATGGTCTTGCCGAGATTGAAGAATTCCTGTGCCTGCGCGATTGAGATGAATGCGAGCGACGAGTCGTATTCGAACATGCCGGACTCAAAGATGCCAGCAACCCGGAAGCTCCGGATCTTGGGAATCATCCCCATCGCGCTGATTCGTCCCACCGGAGAGACGACATTGACGCGGTCGCCCACGAAGGCACCCAGACGGAGGGACAGTTCCTTCCCGATAATGATGCCGGGCAGAAGCGGTGTGTCGCCGGATGGCATTTCGGGAGTGAGGGCCCCTGACGGGGGCGCCGCGGGAGGTGAGACGCGGAGATCGGTCCGGGGAGGAGCGAAGCGCTCCAGTTCGTCCAGCGTGCCGATTTTAAGATTTCTCGCGATGTCGGTCACGGTGGTTTCTCTGCGAACATCGATCCCGCGCAACACCACTCCCGCCGACCCATTGTCGGATGTTAGGAGCACCTGCTTGAAGATGAATGGAGTGGCGGCCACGACGTCCGGCACCGTGGCGACGGTGTTAGTCAGCGCCTCGGAGTTCATGAGGTGCTCGCCGGTCTTGCTCGTGACGATGATATGCGAATTCGTGCCCAGGATCTTGGCCTGCAAGTCCTCCTTGAAGCCCGTCATGATCCCGAGCGTGGCGATCAAAGCCGCGACCCCGATCGTCACGCCGGCGATCGAGATCAACGTGTTGAAGGAAATGGTTCGATTGCGACGTTTCGCGCGGAGATAGCGGAGGCCGATGAACACTTCGTAGGGGAGCTGCACGTTATTTTTCCGGACGGAGTTGCGGGAACAGGATGACGTCCCGGATCGAGGGTTGATTGGTGAGGAGCATCACGAGGCGGTCGATGCCGATGCCCTCACCGGCCGTCGGCGGCATGCCATGCTCAAGGGCCCGCAGAAAATCCTCATCGAGATGCTGCGCCTCGAGATCTCCCTTGGCTCGTTCCGCCATCTGGGTTTCGAAGCGTTGGCGCTGATCCAGCGGATCGTTGAGCTCGGAGAAGGCGTTGGCCATCTCCCGTCCGGCGATATACAGCTCGAAGCGGTCGGTCAATTCGGGATCGGCCACGCTGCGCTTCGCCAATGGCGATAACTCGACCGGGAAATCGGTGATGAAGGTCGGATTGAGCAAGCTTGGTTCGACCAGTTGCTCGAAAATTAATGCGAGGACTTTCCAGTACGATTCGCCCCCTTTGAGGTCGCAGTGGTGCCGTTTCGCCTGCGCTCGGACGTAGGCGGGATCCGTGATGTCGGTTGCACTCGACCCCAGGCGCTCGGCGACGGCGCCTCGATAATCCATCCGCTTCCATGGACGCACGAAAGAAATCTGCAGCGTGTGTTCATCACTGAGATTCGGGCGGTAGGGAATCGTGGTCGTGCCCTTCCCTATGACCTCATCCAGAAGATGAATGAAGAGCTCCTCGGTGAGTGCGATGAGATCCTGATAGTCGGCATAGGCCATATAGAATTCGAGCATGGTGAATTCAGGGTTGTGAATCGTCGAGATGCCCTCATTTCTGAAGTTGCGATTGATCTCAAACACGCGAGGCAGGCCGCCGACAATCAGGCGTTTGAGGTACAGCTCCGGCGCCACCCGAAGGTAGAGGTCCACGCCGAGCGTATTGTGATGGGTGACGAAGGGGCGGGCGGTCGCGCCTCCCGGGATCGGGTGCATCATCGGCGTTTCAACTTCCAAGAACCCGTGACCGACGAGGAAGGTACGGATGGCCTGGATGATCCGGCTGCGGGTGATGAAGATGCGCTTGACCTCGGGATTGGCAATGAGATCGACGTAGCGTTGCCGATAGCGGGTTTCGACATCGGTCAAGCCATGCCATTTTTCGGGCAATGGCCTGAGGGCTTTGGAAAGCAGCGTCAACTGGTTGACCTCGATGGTCAGCTCGTTCGTCTTCGTTCGAAAGAGCGGCCCCGTGACGCCGATCCAGTCGCCGATATCGAGCAATTCGGCAAGGGCATACCCGGACTCGCCCAAGAGGTCCTTCTTCAAATACACCTGAATGGTATCTATGCCATCCTGGATTGATGCAAAGGCGGCTTTGCCGAAACGCCGTAGAGCAATGACTCGTCCGGCGACCGTAGCGGTGACCCGTTGCTGCTCTAACGCCTCTTTCGTGCTGGTGCCATGGCGGGCGATCACATCGCCGGCGCGGTCCTTGACGTCAAACTTCGCACCGAATGGCTCGATGCCAAGGCTCCTCAGCCGGTCCAATTTCTTGAGGCGCTGCTCGATCTGATCGTTCAGTTCATCCATACGGATGGCGCATCATAATGGGGGGGCCTATTCAAGTCAATTTGGCTTCGGCTGCTTCAACGAGTGGACAAGATAGGTTTCCATGAACGCGTCCAAATCGCCATCCATGACAGCGTTGATATTGCCGACCTCGGTGTTCGTCCTGTGGTCTTTGACGAGCTGGTAGGGTTGAAAGACATATGAGCGTATCTGGCTGCCGAAGCCGATCTCCTTTTTCTCCCCGACGAATGCGTTGAACTCCTCCTCCTTTTTCTTTTGCTCCATCTCGTACAGGCGCGCGCGCAAAACCTTCATCGCCCCTGACTTGTTCTTCAACTGCGACCGCTCGTTCTGGCACTGCACGACGATGCCGGTGGGAATGTGCGTGATTCGGATGGCGGTCTCGACCTTGTTGACGTTCTGGCCGCCGGCGCCCCCTGACCGGAAGGTATCAATTTTGAGGTCCTTCTCGTCCATGTTCACTTCGACATCGTCCTCAATCTCAGGATAGACGAAGACGGACGCGAAGGACGTGTGCCGGCGCTTGTTCGCGTCGTACGGCGAGATGCGAACCAGACGATGCACACCCGCCTCCGCTTTCAGGTATCCATACGCGTGATCCCCCGAGATCCCGAGCGTCACGCTTTTGAGCCCGGCCTGCTCGCCGGGAAGATAGTCCAAGGTCTCGACGGCGTACCCTTTGTTTTCAGCCCATCGCACATACATCCGCATCAGCATTTCGGCCCAGTCCTGGGATTCCGTGCCGCCGGCCCCCGGATGTATGGACAGAATGGCATTGCTCGCGTCCTTCTCGCCGCGCAGCAGCAGATTCACACGCAGCTTCGCCATTGCCTGTTCGGCATGGATCATCTCCGCCGTCAGTTCCCGTTCGAGCGAGGCATCGTGCTCCGCTCCCAACAGGTCCATCATGGCAGCGAGATCCTCGATGCGACGGTCCATCTCCGCCCACATGCCGATTTCACGTTCCAGCTGGTTTTTTTGACGCGTGGTGTTCTGTGCGGTGCGGCGATCCGACCAAAAATTGGGTTCGCCCATGCGGTCTTCGAGGGCCTGGATTTGAGACTTCAGCGAGGCAAGGTCAAAGATGCCTCCGCAAATCTTCGAACTGGGTGCGGAGCGCCGTCATACGGACTTTCAGATCATCGAGCATGGGGTCTCCTCAGTATCGGTGCTTTGGGAGCGGGCCGCCAGACAAGGGCGAGCAGCGTCAGTATACCACAGCCATATGCGAACACATCGCCATAGGCGGTGTATACGCTCTGTGGGCCTGCGGCCCGGATCTCGCCCGTGAGCGCTTCCTCGACAAAGATGTCAGACGCGCGGAGGATGTGGCCGTGCGCATCAATAAAACCGGAGATCCCTGTGTTGGCCGCTCTGGCAAAGAAGACCCGGTTCTCCACCGCGCGAAAAACGACCATGGCGAAATGCTGGTACGGCGCGCTGGACCGGCCGAACCATGCGTCGTTGGTGATCGTTACCATATATTGCGCGCCCTGTTCCACGAAGCTGCGCACGACATCCGGAAAGATGACTTCAAAACAGATGACGACGCCGAAGCGTCCCCCCGGGCCGCTCATCACGTCGGGGCCGTTGCCCGGAAAAAAATCTCCGATGCCGACCACCATTTTGTCCAGGAACGAGAACACGTCTTTCAACGGAATGTACTCGCCGAACGGGACCAAATGGATTTTGTCGTAGCGGTCGAGGACCATGCCGTTCGACCCGACCAGAAATGCGCTGTTCGTCAACCGTAGTTGATTGTGTGTCTTGTCCGGCATGGCCGCAGGGCTTCCGAAAAGGAGCGGGACGCCGTGATCCTTGACGAAGTTGAGCAATTCATCCCGATAATTGACCTCGACCTCGAACAGAAAAGGTGTAGACGCCTCCGGCCAGATCACCAGATCCGAATGATCCGTCAGTTGCATCGTCAACCGCTCGTACCGGTCGATGGTTTCGCGGCGGAAGGCGACGTCCCATTTTTGCGATTGGTCCACGTTTGCCTGGACGAGCCCGATCCGCACAGGGGGATCATTGACAACGTCTCGATGCGGTGCTAGGTGCCAGTCTCCATACCAGATGACCGCCGCAAAAAGACCGACTGAGAGGGTCGTCGTCACCCAGGGGATGGGGAGCGGTTGTTCGGTTGCGAGCACGAGGACTCGCGATCGAATGGCTTCGAGGATCTTGGCGATCACGGTATTGGCGAGCACCAGGATGAATGACACGCCGTACACCCCCGTGATATCCGCGATTTGGATCACTGAGAGAGCGTGATATTGGCTGTACCCAAGGAGCGCCCAGGGAAATCCCGAGAAGAGATGGCTGCGCACATATTCCAAACACACCCACAGGGCGGGCGCCGTCCAGACCGTCAACCAGCCGCTTTTGCCCGCAACCAGAGGAAGAACAGCGGCAAAAGTTCCAAAAAAGAGGGCGCAGTACGACGATAGGAGCAGCATGACCAAATAGCTGACGGCGAGGGGCACGTGGCCGTATTGATGCATGGCAATGACGACCCAGGAGAGCGTGCCGCTAAAGAACACCACGCCGGCCAGCCATCCCTGGCCGAAGGCCGTCCTCCAGGGGGACTTTCCGAGCGCGAATAGAAGAGGAACGAATCCGACCCATGCCAGGGCACTGAAGTCAAAACTCGGGAAACTGAGGAGCAACAAGGCACCGGATAGCCCAGGAAGGAGAATGAGGGTAACAACACGTCCAAGGAGGTGTGGAAGAGGATTGCGTCGAGTCGCCATCGCGCTCACGATAGCCCATTCGATCATGTCCGAACAACTGTCGGGCTGCAGAAATAATAAGAGTTGAGGACCGGCACGTTCCGATGGTAGAATCAAAAGAATATCGAATAACCACAATCATTTGCATCGTTTCCGAAGAGGAGATGGCTGATGGTAGGACCGCGCGTACTTGTGACCCCTAGGGCTTTCCTTGACATGGAGGGCGAGCATAAACACATTCTGAAAGAGGCCGGCTGTGAGGTGGTGGCCAATCCCAAGCCACGTGCCTTGACCGAGGATGAGCTGGCCGCTTACATCCCCGGCATGGAGGCGATTATCATCGGCGATGAGCCACTGACGCACCGGGTGCTGGACCGGGCCACGGGGCTCAAAGTTATCTCCAAGTTTGGTTCTCACGTCGACAATATCGATGTGGACGTGGCGGCTGCGCGCGGGATCCCAGTCACATTTACCCCCGGCGTCAGCCATCCGGCCATTGCCGAATTGACCCTGGCGCTGATGTTCGCGATGCTTCGTGGCATTCCGCAGATGGACCGCGACATCCGCAACGGCAAATGGTCTTCGGTGGCGGGGATCGAATTGATGGGGAAAATGCTCGGCATTATCGGCATGGGAGGGATCGGCAAAGAGGTTGCCAAGCGGGCGCTTGCCCTCGGGATGAACGTCATGGCCTTTGATATGCAGCCCGATGAATCGTTTGCCGAGCACCATGGCATTGAATATGTGCCGGCGGATGAGCTGCTGAAAAATTCCGATATCGTCACATTGCATCTCGATTTCAACCCCGAGACGAAAGGCTGGCTCTCAAAGATGCGCGTCGCCCGGATGCGGCCGGGATCGTACTTGATCAACACGGGCCGGCCCGAATTGATCGATGAGGGGTCGGTGCTCGATGCCTTGCGGAGCCAGCGGATTCGTGCCGCGGCCTTTGATTTACCGACGGAGGACAGCCCCTTCACGGTGCCGCTGCTGTCCCAGGACAATGTGCTCGTCTCCGGCCATGCTGGGCCGAATACGGAGGAATGCGTCTTGAGGCAGGCCGTCAAGGCGGCAGAGAACCTCGTGGCAGTGTTGCATGGCCAGCCCCGGCTTGCGGCCTTGGCGACTGCCGATTAAAATACGGGAGGAGCCGCGTTGAGAAATGGCGAACGTCACGCTCGTGTATTCACAGAGCTGTTCCGCCTGCCCGGCCGCTAAGACCCTCTGGAAAGGGTTACGGATCAAACATAGTTTCAGCTACCGGGAAGTGGACATTTTGAGTCCCGACGGCCAGGAGCTGGCCGAACGGCACGCGATTCGTGCCACGCCGGCGTCTATCGTTGACGGCAAATTGAAGTTTATCGGCGTGCCGACCAGGGAAAGCGCCGAAAAGGCGCTCGGGTTCAAACAGGATCGGTAGCATATGGCTGACGAATACGACAACGACCTGGACCTTGACGTCCTGCGCTCGATGCCCCGGATTGCGCCTCCGAATTGTCCGGTCTGCGACGAGCCGATGATGTTCAACGACGGCGATTGGTTCTGCGGGGATTGCAACGGTACGGACTGCGGTCCCGAGACAGGCTAGACTCACCGGAGTTGTGGAATCCTCCCAAGCATTTCTTGATCGGGCGTTTGTCACGCTCCAGCGTTCCGACCCCATTCCCAAACTGCTGCCTCAGGTTCGTCTCGGGCGGATGCCCAAGGATTCTCCCGCCTTGGCTGCGATCATCAGTTCCTGGCTGGACGCCTTCGTGAACGTGCTGAAGGATGGCCGGAGTGTACTCGATCGGGAAGGGGTGGTGCGGCTCGATCCGAACCCGCGGATCGCTGTGCTCGTCGAAGCGGGTATTCTTGACGAGAACCATGCGCCGGTGCAGGCCGTCCGGCAAGCTTGGGCCGCGGCCCGGGATGCTGCGGAAACACGCAGTGCCGCCCGTTAAGATTTTTCCTTCCTCCTTGAACCTACGTTGTATACCTGCGCGGGCAAGACGACTGTAGTCCGCAATGCCACGAATCATCACCGCGCCCTTCCATCCCGACCTCGAATGCCGACTGGCGGACGAAGTCAGGAGCGCGAAGCGTGATGATCCCCTCCGGCCACTCGCCATTCTCGTTCCCTCCCATCAGCTCGCGCGTCGGGTGAAATGGCTGCTCGCCGTCGAAGAAGGCTTGACATTGTTGGATGTGCACGTGCTGACATTCCATCAGTTGGCCGTCAAGGTCATCTCCGACGTGCGACCGGAAGCCATGCCGCATGCCGTGAACCCGGCCTTCCGAGAGCAGCTCTTGCGTTCCCTCGTGTACCGCGCGATTCCCGGTGTCGATGTGTTCCGCGACTGGACGGAGATGCACGGCGTGTGGGCAGGCGTATGGGCGACCATCCAGGACCTCAAGGAGTCCGGTGTGGAGACGTCTGTACTGATGTCGGCCATCGACGAAGGACTGCTGGGCGGCGAGGACCCGACGCGACTGAGGGCCGTGCTGCATCTGCACGATGCGGTGCTGCAGACCGATCAGGCGCTCGGCATCGCCGACGAGAGCGACTTGGCGGTGATGGCGGCCGCATGCGCCGGGCAGTCGTCATTCCTTTGCCGAATGGCCGCGACATACTATTATGGGGTCTACGACCTGATCCAGTGCCAGGTGGACCTGTTCAAGGCGGTGTCCGGCGCATCCCCAACCACCGTGTTTTTCCCCCTCGTCGCGGGCAATCCCGTCTACCGCTTCGCGCAGGATTTCTTCGACCGCCACATGCAGGGCCTGAACACAGAAGAGAAAGGAACACCTGCCGAGGCCGGGAGCGCGCCGCTTTCGTCCGGCTCTTTCGTCACGGAGATGCGCCCGCAGGTCCGAGCCGATTGCCGCTTCGTCAGCACCGGCAGCCTTGAGGAGCAGGTGTCAGTGGCGGCCAAGGAAATCCGCCGGCTGATCGAAGACCAGGACGTGAACCCCCTCGACATCGGTGTGGTCTCGCGGTCCTTGGATCCTCTTCTGCCCATGATTCGGCGTGTCTTTGAAGAGAACCGTGTTCCCTTCGCGTGCGCGGCGGGAGAGCCATTGATTCATGAGCCCTTGGTGAAAACCATCGCTCAATTTATCGGCCTTCGCGCGTCGTCCTTCCAACGTGGGGCGGTCATGGATGTACTGGCCTCACCGTTCTGTCGGCTCGTGGATCGGTTGCCTCGCGGCGTCATCCCGCGACCCGATGAATGGGATTGGATCACCCGACAACTCTGCATCGCCTCCGGGGATGCCGAGAATCATGGGTTCGGCGATTGGGGGCGCCTGGAGCACTACTCAGGCAGGGATATCGAATTGTCAGACGACGACGATGGTGCCTCTGCTCGACTGACCATTTCGCGGGAACAGGTCAAGGTGTTATCGATGCTGGTCCGCGAGCTCCATGCAGACTTGACCCGTATTCCAGACCTCGCCGGATGGAACGAGTACGCACAGGCCTTTCTGGATCTGCTTCCGAAATGGTTCGATCTGACCACCCAGAACGCGGGCAAGACGCGCGAGCAACGCGTGCAATCGGAAATCGAGCGTTGTCTTCAGTCTGTCTCTACATTGGAGTTGCTCGGTGAAGCCGTTCCCTATCTTCAATGGTATGCCCAGGTGATTGACGTATTCGAGCGCAGCAGCATACCTGTGGACGATCGGAGTACGTGTGGCGTTCAGGTCCTCGATGCCATGGATGCCCGCGGCGTTCCCTTTCGTGCGTTGTTCGTCCTCAACCTCAACGAGAAGGTCTTTCCGCGGTCGATTCAGGAGGACGCGTTTCTCTCCGATGCCGCCCGCGACGTCCTGGCGCGCGACCTGGGTTACAAGATGTCGCGGAAGCTGGATGGATTTGACGAGGAGCGCTTGCTGTTCGGTTTGCTGCTGCGTTCCGTATCGGAGCGATTGTATCTGGTGTACCAGCGAGCCGATGAGAACGGCCGTGCGATGATCCCATCCGGATATCTGATGGAGTTGCAACGGGAACTTCAAGGGCCGTCGGCAGATGTTCCCGACCATGGACATCACTGGACGATCAGCCGCCGTCCCACTGAGCGGTGGGCGTCTCTGCCCTATGATGCCACCCGCCTGACTCCTCAGGAAATGGCCCTGAATCTCCTCCTGCGTGCGGGTGACCATCCGGACATTGGGACGGCCCTGTTGACATGCGTTCGTCAGCGCGGAATGGCGGAACTCTTGGAGCAGGGGTTGAAGGTTGTCGCCATGCTTGACGGACCTCTGCCGGCGTTGACGCCCTATGACGGTCTCCTGGGCATGAGCCATCCATACTGGAAGATGGTTGAAGAAAAGGGAGTGTCGCCCACGTCGTTGGAGCGCTATGCGCGATGTCCCTTCCAGTACTTTGCGTCGAATGTCTTGCGTCTGACGCCGTTGCCGAAACCAGAATCGGTGAGCGAGTTGGAAGGGCGCACGCGCGGCATGCTGTGCCATCGTGTGTTGAGGGCGCTCTATCAGCGGCTTCAGATTGCGGGACCTCAGCCCAAGGTCGAACCCGATGAGGCGCGGGCGTGGCTCAACGAAGAAGCGACGCGCGTGTTTGGCGAGTTTGAGCGATCGGAGTCGATCGGATATTCGTTTTTGTGGCAGCTCGCCAAGGAAGAGATCATGTCTTTGACGGAGGGATTGGTGTTGGCGGATTTGGAGGAATGTCACGACAGCGGATACTTCCCCGCCCTGTTCGAAGTCGAGACGGAGGGTGTGTTGGATCTGGATGGCTTCTCTTCCCGGCCGCTTGCGATCCATGGCGTGCTGGATCGGGTGGACATTAAAAAAGACGGAGAACAGTTCCATCTGCGGGTGGTGGATTACAAATACACGCCGGGCAAGACGATGCGCGCCTGCGACAAGAATTTAGCGTTGGCGGCCATCAGAGGCCTCAGGCTGCAGCCTCCGCTGTATGCGCTCATGGCACGACATCTTTTGCCGGATGAGACGGCAGTCCCGCAGTCCGCGGCCTTTTATTTTCTTGCACCGCATTGGAAAGAGGGATCGTTACGACGCACGTCTTTGGACGCCTCCTGCTGGCAGGGCCAGACGGGACGGATGATTGCCGCATCGGTCCGGCGTATCGTCGACGGCCTCCGCGCCGGATACTATGCGGTCCTGCCGGCGGATTATTGCGGTTACTGTGACTTTGCCGCAGCGTGCCGTTCCAACCACGATCCGACTCGCCGGCGCGCGCGGATCGACCCACGAATGAAAGCATTAAAGGACCTCCGTGCGCTGACGCTCGGGAAAGAAGAGCCGTCCGCAATGGACGCAGATTCGTCTGTCGACCGAAAGAACGGCGATGCCTGACAGTCAGGACCTTCCAGATCATGAGGCCAGGAAGCAGGCGACGGAGACGTTCGATCGGAATGTCGTCGTCACGGCGAGCGCCGGTACGGGAAAGACGACGTTGCTGGTCGAGCGCATGGTCCGGCTGATCCTGGCGTCCGCCGACCCGGTCTCTCTCGCAGACGTCGTGGCATTGACCTTCATGGAAAAAGCGGCAAATGAAATGAAGGTCCGGTTGCGGGAGCGTCTGATGGAAGTGTCCTCTCACCCGCAGTCGGTCTCGACCTTCGCGGCTCATCTGTCCCTTTCGCAGATCCGTGACCGGATCGACACGGCGCTCCTGACCGTTGAACGGAGCCAGATTGGGACCATTCATAGTTTCGCGGCGCATCTCATCCGGCTCTATCCGATCGAGGCCGGTGTGGACCCGCGCTTCGAGCCGGATGATGGGCACGGATTCAAGGAACACTTCGAGTGGGCATGGGACCAATGGCTGAATCTGGAGCTTGGCTCACGGGGCCTGCAGCATGACGTGTGGCGACGGATTCTTCTGAAGACGTCTCTCGAAAGTCTTCGCGAACTCGCCACCCAACTTGCGCATGACCACATTCCTTTGCGGACGTTGGCGGCACAACTCGAACAGACGGGCTTGTCTTCGACCATCGTTCAATGGCTCGAAAAGAATCGGGAACGCGCTCAGGAACTTCTTGACGAGACTCGCCGGGAGCAGAAAGAACCTCGTCAGATTGAAAAACTGCTGGCGTGTGCGGAACGGGTCTTCGCGGCTGTCGGGTCGCAGGGGCTTTCCGGACTGACGCATGTCGATCCGCAAGCGGTCCTGCTGCTTAAGGACAAGAAGGCCGGGTCCAAGCCTCCCGTGGACTGGAACCAAATCGAGTTTGACGAGGCGTGCGCGATCATTGACACCGCCCAATCCTTGTTCAACACCGATCAAGAGTTTCTTCGGTCCGTGATCGGGCTGCTGCTGCCGTTTGCTGAGAGGTGCCGGCGGACATTTCTTGAAACCGGACGGGTGGGGTTTGCAGGACTGCTCGCGAGAGCGCGGGACCTGCTGAAAGACCATCCGCAGATCAGGACGCGCCTGAAGGTCCGTTTCAAGGCGATTCTGGTGGATGAGTTTCAGGATACCGATCCGGTCCAGTACGAGATCCTCCTGTTTCTCGCCGAACGGCCGGATCGATCGGCGGCGACATGGCGGGATATTGAATTGCAGCCGGGCAAATTGTTTATCGTGGGAGATCCGAAGCAATCGATCTTCGCGTTTCGCCGGGCGGACATCGAAGCATTTCATGACGTCACGAATCTCGTGGTGGCGCAAGGCGGGCGGCCACTATCCCTGAGCACAAACTTCAGGAGCCATGAGACGATCCTGTCCGCCGTCAATGGGATGTTTTCAAAGCTGATGACGCCGATCCACGGGATCCAGCCGGCCTACGCGCCGCTCGATGCTCAGCCGCAACGGCCGATGGCTGCCGGAACCCAGGGCGTCGAGTGCCGGTTCGTCGCGCAACCCGACGAGGATGAAGACGGCGACGACCTGACTGCGGAACGCGGTGTCCGCAGCGAAGCGGAAGCCGTCGCGCAGTGGGTCAAAACGAATGTAATTGGAAAAGAGATGCTGACCGACCGGCACGGCCGACCTCGAAAAGTCCAACCCGGGGACATCGCCATCCTTCTCCGCACCTTCACGCAGAGCCGAGAGTACCTCGATGCCCTTCGTCGGTACCGGGTGCCATACGTGGCGGATGGAGAAAAGCATTTTTATCGCCGGCAGGAGGTGATCGACCTCGCGAATCTGCTGCGTTGGGTCCAGAACCCCGATGATGTCGTGGCCCGTTTGGGCGTGCTCAGATCGCCTATGGGTGCCTTGACCGACCGGGAGATCGTGGAGTTGATGGCGCTCGGGGCAGACGATTACCGTGCGGGCCGGTATGCTCTTCTGGAACAGCATTCCCAGGCGGCCCATCTTTCGCGTTTGTATGCGGTGATGGACTCTCTGCATCTGGACTGCCCCCGACGATCATTGCCGGACGCGTTGGACCTAATTTTTCACCGGCTGCCGGTTCTCGAGCTGGCCGCCGCATCCTCCCATGGCGAGCAAGCGGTGGCGAATCTCTGGAAGATCCGTGGCATGGCGGAAGAACTGGTCTCCGACCCTGCGTTGACGCTTGCCGGATTTGTCGGGGTCCTGACCGACCGGATCACCAAACCGCCGGAAGAGTCTGAGAGTGGTCTGGCGGAGGAGTCCCTGGAAGCGTTGCACGTGATGAGCATCCATAAAGCGAAGGGGTTGGAGTTTCCGATCGTCATTCTCGCGGGTATGCAGGCAGGGACGGCCCCAAAGCGGGAGAACATCGAAGTCCATCATGACTGGTCCACGAACCTTGTCGGTCTTCGTGTCGAAGAGATTAGTACGTTGGAGGGTGTGTACCTGGCCAAGAAGCTGGACGCGCGCATGACGGCGGAACGGCAGCGGCTGCTCTATGTCGGCATGACACGGGCGAAGGAACGGCTGGTGCTCTCCGGGGCATTGACGTCCCGGCGGGCAGCCGGAAATTTCCTGGAGTTATGCCGGGAAAGCATTGGCGAAGGATTGGGAAAGGCCGGGGAGACCCGGCTTGCGGTTGGCGACGGCGTGCTTTCCCAGATAATCTTACCCGCCGATGAAGGGCAGCCGTGGCTGAGGAAGAAGGCGCCGGACGGTGCCGTTACGTCCTTGCCAGACCTGTGCGCGTATGAGACACGCTGGCGGGCATGGTCCGACCGATATGCGTGGCATCAATCGCGGCCTCTCGTGGTGACCCCCAGCTCCCTGACTGTCGACGAGGCGGCTCGTCGGGTGGCACGGCAAGAGAGCACGCATTCTCTTGCCGCAACCATCGGATCGCTTGCGCATCGCATCCTGGAGCAATGGAGTTTTGGCGACGACACCAGCGGGCTCCTGGCGAATTGCGATCGCGCCGTGGACAGTCTGCCCGGTCACTTAGGCCCGGAAGCCGAGGTCATGCGGGCGGAACTCAAAGAAATGATGACATCTTTTGCGAACTCTCAACCCTATGCCGCGTTATGCCGTGCGCGCATCCTGGGACGTGAAGTGTGCTTCCTCATGCCGTGGAGTCAAGCCGGCAATGGAGAGCCGCGACGTCTCATGGAAGGACGCATCGACGTGCTCTATCAAGAGATGAACGGGCAGATGTGGATCGCGGATTACAAGACGGATCGCATCGAAGAGTGTGAGATGGCGGATCGTGTCGCGGCCTATCGGATGCAGGCACAGGCGTATCTCAATGCCGTGCATCAGGCGATGGGCTCGCGCCCCGGGTTCCAACTCATCTTTTTGCGGTTAGGCTGTGCTGTCTCTTCGGTAGTAAATGGTGGGTCGACTGCTGATTATCTCCCGAAGGGAAAGCCTCGTTCTCCGCCCGATGCGCCGCCTGAGGATTCTTCGAGCGACCGGTACTTGGGACGGCCTTTGTGAATCATCGTGACATCTCCCGACGGTGCCATGTGCGCGACGATTTTGTCGCCCACATGTAAATCACGCTCTCCGGGAACATTGAGGTTGAGAGGTAGGCGGACTTCCGCGCCGGAGCGCTCTTTGACCACGAGGTAGTCGTGTTCCAATGCCAGGACTTCGCCCTTTACGGTACGTTGCGGAGCGTTCACCGCCTGCTGGCTGTTCTGGATCTCAGAAACCTCGGGACGGGCATGAGGAAGCGAAGGAGCGATGCTTGGGGAGATGCGTGGAGCATCCTGCGGAAAAGCGGGGGTGGCCCCCATGATCAGCGCAAATGCAACGACGAGGTACCGCATAGTCGCTCCTTCATTTGTCATGGCATGATGAAGCCATCACGCCCCTTATTCAGTTATCGATGACCGCTGCCCAGCAGTGTCAACGCGAACCACAGAATCAGTTGCCAATTCGTCCAATGCCCCATGTGCACCTTCTTTGATACCAGTATTCCCCTGCAAGGGTTCTTAGTGAATTCTTCTTTTGGTCGGACTTGGGTGAATCTTCAGTAGGGTGAGTGAAAGCGTCGGGACTGTTCACGTTTGTTGAAAACCGCCGAAAGGCCACGGTACTATCGGTCATGCTGACGCCGGCCAGATGGCTAGAATTCACGCAATGGTGGTCCGAGACCGCCAAGCGGTTGGGCGTCGGAAGCCAATGTGACGCCTTTCTATCCCCAGAATCCGGTGCGATCGAAGCCTTTACGAAAGTCGCTCAAGCCCAAGGCGATCTACACTATGTGTTATTTGTCCTCATCCGCTATTGGGTGCCTCCGATTCTGCCTCCGGCCGGGAAGGAGCGCATGGTGAAGGGCGACCCGGATTACTGGATCGAATCGGAGCAGATTCTGAAACAGGCGGTCGGACGCCTTCGGGAATTGAGGCCGTTTCTCGCCATGCTGACCGAATCCCATCCCCTTCCTAAGACAGCGGGGCCGGACGAAAATCGGACGGACCCAGAACTGGACCTCTCAGCCCTGCTCGAAGGGATTGCGCAGGCGGCGGGGCGACTCGGCGGCCCCGACTACACCTCGGTGATCAAAAGCTTGAATTCCACACCGTTCCGACAACGGATTCATTTCCGACACAATAAAAAGCATAGCACTGAGGTCTGGGTGATATTTCTCCTCAAAGAGCATCTGCGTTCCCTCGGATTGGGAAAGGACCGGTCCTGGCCCATCGTCTGCGAGGTCATCACGGCTGCCGGCATTCGAAACGCGGAAGATCAGCCCTATCAGCCCGATGAGCTCAAAGCCTGGTGGACGAAACAATGGCCGAGATCCTACGCCTTGTTAGCACCCCAGGACACCGACGTGCTGCCGACGGAATATGCGTACCAGACCGATTATCAGTGGTTCCAGACGTGGATGACCTATCAGATCGAATCTTCCAATCCATGACGTGGAAGGGCCAGTTCCATGGGAAAGTCTTGACTTCCAGGCACCCGCGAATTACTTTTGGACACCAATGAACCTTAGGAAACGCTTATGAATAACTTGCTTGATGAAATCACGGAACCGATCACCAAGCGGGTCGCCACAGGCCTCTCCAAGATCGCCATGGCGCTCCGCTCGCACGCATGGCAGGAAGCAGGCGCCCGCGGACTCACGCCGACGCAGGGACAGATACTCCTGTTTCTTCGACAGCAGCCGGACCAATCGGCCATGCTTTCGACAATCTCGGATGCCCTGGGTATTTCCGACCCGACCGGCTGCGAGGCGGTACGCGTTCTCGAGAAGAAGCAGCTCATCCGCAAGGTCCGGTCAAAGACGGACGCCCGCGTGGTCGCGAACATTCTGACGCCGAAGGGACGGAAGGAAGCGGATCGAACGGCATCGTGGCAAGACTTCCTGGCGGAGGCCGTGGGGTCGCTTACAGACACTGAGCAGGAAGCGCTTCTTCGCGGGCTGGTGAAAACTATCCGGGCGTTGCAGGAGCAGGGCAATATCCCCATATCCCAAATGTGTGTGACGTGTAATTTCTTCCGACCAAACGTCCATGACGATCCGGAACGGCCGCATCACTGCGCATACGTAGATGCCCCTTTCGGCGACAAGCTGTTGAGAGTCGAATGCGCAGAATACCAGCCTGCGGCTCCGGAAGATCGCGGCCCAACATGGGACGCGTTCCTGGCAGGAAAATACTAACCTCTGCATGCCTCGCACATTTGTCTCCCTGTGCAGCTCTCAAACATGTAAGTAAGCAGTGCTTCTACACTCCAATGGGGAACGGCTTTCTTGCCACAGATTTGAGATAGATATACATCCAAGCAGCTCACGGCAGCCGGAGATCGTGTGAGGAGGCCCGGTGGACGAGCGACACGAAATCAACGCGGAAATCAGACAATTGGAGGACTGTATTACGCCTGTCCTCAAGGTCCTGTTGAACAAACACACCTTTCTGAACGCTCAGGAGAAAGTTATCATCCAGACGACGATCAGCCAACTTCAAGTTGCTTATGCCAGGGCCCTGGACCAAGAGGCCACGCGCTCTTTTACGATGCATGTGGCTGACGATAAAGACGGTGCCTAGTTCCGACCTCTCTTTGACGGCCTGAAAGAACTGCAGCATTAGGTCGATTCCTCCCTCCTTTACAGTGGATCGAAGCGGTGAAGGGTTTCACGCCGCCTCTCCGCATTTCTCCAAGCAGACAATTTCACCGGGCAGTGTGAATGTCCTACTCACATGTGCCAGTTCGATCCAGGATTCCTTGGAATGCCGGTTGCTCTCTTCGTGATTGTCGCCAGCATACTATGCGGGAGGGCACGGCCAATGTCAGGCGTAGTCGCAACCGTCGTGCTGCAGGAGGAACTGCAGAGCTTTCTGGCAATCCTCGGTCTGCTGTTCACCTGGGAGCTCCATGATCTCGAAGTGCGAAAGGGCTGCATCAAACCGGCCGATCTTCTTAAGCTCGTGCTGCTGTTTCGCACCGTCTCGCTGGTTCGAGAAGAGCTTCCCCGCCTCTATCTCCGCCTGACGCTTCGGAACTCAGAGAGGTGCCAGGCATGTTGTGAGAGTCAAGGAGAAGTGATATTGCCCTCCGATTTGAGAGACCGATCGCATCGTCGACGTCATGGAATCTCACGAGGATGCCGGTGTGTGTTACTAGGGATCTATGCCGAGTGGCCGGGAGTAGAAGAGTTAAGCCGTGAAGTCACGGATGCCGGCGGCACCCTTCGGCTGAAACCGGAAGCCCTGCAGGAACTTTGGCGGGAGAGCGAGACGCAGATGACGCCGCAAAAACGCCATCGCGCGACTCTGTTCATGCTCGGCGCTGTATGCGCGGAAGCGACCAATATAAAACGAGCCGTCGCCTGTTATCGTGCCGTGATCGCTTATGCTCAGGGACGGGAACTTGACTATGTCGTGCCCGCATACCTACGCCTGAGCTATTTGCTTGAGGCGTGCGGTATGTTGCGCGAAGCGCTGGATATCGTGAGAGCCTTCTTTAAGACGTTCAAAAGGCCCAAAGGACGCTATGCACCTACCGAAGTCCATTTCATCGAAATGGCGACAAGGCAAGAACGCCTACATCGCTTGCTGGGCATTTCAAGCAAACCTCAAAGTCCCATCACGTAGTATCTGCCATGACATCTATGTCGTCTGCTGCTTGCCACTGTGAGGGAACCCAATTTACGGGCGGTGTTCTGCCTGCCACTTCAAATGCGGTCATTCCTGCCGTAAACGGGGTCCTGCTGCCCAATGTTTCCAAGCTAAGTCATTGAGTTTCCTTGATGGCACGAAGTCTGCTATTTATCCTCCATAGAGGAAAGGGCCGGTCGGCAAAGATTCCTGCCGGCTTCTTCATGGTTGTGGTTCCTAATTAGGTGAAAGACTGCCCTTCAATATTGGTGGGCGGTGTTATAGAAAAAAGTGGGAGTGCGCCATGTACTTCTTACCTGTGATCACTACCAGCATACTGTTTGGACTGTTTACGCCAGGTATCTCGGATGCCTATATCTGGCGCTGTCACACGCCGCAGGGCGACATTTGGACCGAACAGCCGAATGGGAACGCCGACTGTCAGGAGTATGACGGTATGTATAATCCGAGCCCTGCGCCATCGCCCGTGCAGAGCGATCCTCCGCAGTATGTCCCGACACCGCCGCCGGTCGTCGTTTCGCCACCACCCGTTGTGTACGCGCCATACCCATATCCCTATTACCCGCCTCAGTACTATTACTATGCGGGTCCGCGCGTCTATGTCGGGCCGCCTCTCTTTGGGTTTAGGTTCAACTTCGGCGGGCACGTCGGTCGTCACTTCGGTGGGCATCACCGCTAAGTCACGCGATGAAATCTTCGCGAGGAGGTTGGAAATGTCCCGTTCAGTCATTGTCGTTCTTGTAGGGCTGCTTCTCGTTGCCGGCGGTCTCTCCGGTTGCGCCGTCTATGGCGGTGCCCCTCCGGTCATTGAGGCACCTCCGCCGCCTCCATTGCCCTATGCCTATGCGCCTTATGCCTATTACCCATATCCCTATCCGCCGCAGTTCTATCCGCCACCAGGCGTTGTCGTAAGTCCGCCTCTTTTGGGGTTCCGATTCGACTTTGGCAGCCGCGGCGGTTACGGCGGGCGTAGAGGTCACTTCCAAGGCCATCACGGATAGTCGTGGAATATCGGCCAATCCGGAACAGATACTGGACAGCTGTTCCGGATTGACAGTGATGCATTACCGAGCCGGCTGTTTTTCTAAGGAATCAGGCAAGGGGACCCCATAGAATTCATAGATGACAAAAGCCGTTTCGCCGCTGAAATCCGGCCAGTTGTTTTTATCAAACCCGGGGGCTTGCTTGAGATCCCTCTTGGTCACATCGAGGACAACAGCTTTTTGATCGTCCGTTAACTGAAGCGCCTCCCATGGCACGGCAAAGTATTTATCGCCGACACCCAGAAAGCCGCCGAAATCGAGCACGGCGTATTGAATGCCACCGTTCTCCGGGTCAATGACAAGATCTTTGATGTCGCCGAGTTTCTTTCCGTCCGTACCTTGAACCTTCTTTCCGATTAAACTGCTCGCTTTCAATGTCCCACTTTTGTCGCGTGCCTCGGAGGCGCCCAGGCCAGACGTCATTAGGAATGCAAAAACCACAATGGCAATACCTACGTGTCGCATGTCACGTCCTCCATAAACCATTTTGACAGTGAAAGATTCGTCGTCGTGTTTGCCAATTGTCGCAAGCACGCCTTCAGGAGGCAAACATCCGTTCGTAGTAGATAGTGATGTGTAGACCCTGCAAACCACAGAGGGAGCTTTTGGTAAGGTACGGAGCTAGCCCTCAAGGAGATGCCGAACGCGGTCGAGCAGCATCGTGTGTGTGAACGGCTTCGGCAGGAGGTCGGTGTTCTCGTTTTGCGTTTCACCACAATCCTGAGAACTGGAGATATACACTACTTTCATACTCGGTCGAATCGGTTTGTCCGTTGTGCTAATGTCACGATGATGACCTCCCACTGTGTTCACGTTGCACGAAGGACCGCTGCATAAAGTTCCGATCAAAGGGAGTTAAGGGGACGTGGCGGAAAGCAATCTCCATCAGCAGCAATTTCACAAAGCGCTTCAGCGAGAGCCGATCAATTGTGGTCGTGACGGATGTCCTGGGCCGGTGGAAATCCAGGATCTCTCTCAAGTGCATGATCGTGTGAAAACGTTTGCCTGTATCTGCCGTCTATGCGGTTGGCAAGATCAAGTGACGGGGCATGAACAACTCACGCCGCCATGGGATGACACCGCCCTCCTTGATATGGCGTACGAGCACTTGATGCACCAGCCAGCGATTTGTCCGTTTGACGGCACGACGGTCGTGTTCACCTCGCGGCCTAATCCCCGGCGTCGAGCCAAGTACTTGCTTTCCTGTTTTTATTGCGGCAGGCAGGCTGAAATGGACTGGCCGCCTCAGGAAGCCAGACGGTGAGTGTCTTCAGCAACAGACGCTGAGGCAAAATCTCACCAGGCGTAGGCTTCCGGGGCGGGCCCGCCGGGACCGGGGAAGATGGCATCCAATCGCTTCAGTGTATCGGAAGACAGCGTGATCTGAAGGGCGCGGAGGGAGCCGTCCAACTGCTCGATCGTGCGCGGCCCGATGATCGGGGCGGCGACCGCTTTTTGCAGCAGCAGCCAGGCAAGCGCGACATCGGCCGGCCGTTCTTTCATCTCGCCGCATAGCTTTTCATAGGCTTCGACCTTGGGGCGATGTTGCTCGACTTCCTTGCGGAGGTCTTCCGATGCCCGCCGCCCGACCATTGTGCGTTCTAACACGCCGGCAAGCAAACCGCCGGCCAGCGGACTGTATGGAATCAACCCCACGCCATAGGCTTCGCACGCCGGAATGACTTCCAACTCGATCGTGCGGTCCCGCAAATTGTAGAGACTTTGCTCGGAGACCAAGCCCATGACGCGGCGGCTCTTTGCGATCTCTTGCGCCTGGGCGATGTGCCAGCCGGCGAAATTGCTGCATCCGACGTAAATTACCTTGCCTTGTTGTTGGAGGTGTTCCATGGCCTGCCAGATCTCTTCCCACGGTGTCTCTCGATCGATGTGATGCATCTGATACAAGTCGACGTAATCGGTGCGGAGACGGCGCAAGCTGTCTTCGCACGCGCGCTTGATGTGCAGCGCCGACAACCGTGCCTGGTTGGGCCATTCTCCCATGCGGCCGTAGACTTTTGTCGCCAGCACGACTTTCTCGCGTCGTCCGAAACCTTGCGCGAACCACCGGCCCATGATCTGCTCGGTGATGCCTTCGCCGACCTTCCACCCATACACATTGGCCGTATCGAAGAAATTGATGGCATGCTCTAGCGCTCGGTCCATAATGCGGAAGCTGTCCGCTTCCGACGTCTCCGGCCCAAAATTCATGCACCCGAGACACAGACGACTGATGCGCAGACCCGATCGCCCGAGATGGACGTGTTGCACGTTGATCTCTCCTTCAAGATGCTGCGCTCACTTTACAAGCATCAGAAATGTTCGCGCAAGCCAGATACCATGCGCTTCGGTTCCAAATTCCTTTGCGAGAACTTAAGTCACGCTTGCTGAGCATTCATCGCGCGCCATTTTGTACTTTCCGCGCAAAAGTGGTATGCCACATAAATCCTTAGTTGTATTGCTGCGTCCTGGCCGCTCTGCTATGGAGAAGGTTGACACGGAGGTGCCCTGTAGACTTTCTCATTCGCTGGCCCTGTCCTTCCACCTCAAACACACCCTGCCTACTATGTGCAGGGAAAGGGTACGTGGAGCGGTGGGTGCGTTCTGACGTCCTTCCTGAAGTCGAACAGATCTTGGGCCGCGGATGGGTGGTCCGGCGCGATCTCGATAAGCGATCTTCCGTCAACGTGAGCCGCCAAACCGCAGTGAAAAGTCGTCTGCGCGATGCTGTTTGAAGTCGATGGACTCGCGACGGTAGACGTACCGGTCGTCTAATACTCAGTCTTTCGCTCGTAGTCTTCATCAGCAACCTCGTTTTAAGCAGTTTAATTAGGTTATTTCTTGACAATGGGGTGTGTCCCTAGTACAATTGACTAGCTAGTCATACTCGACTCTGCGTTCAATCCGCAGTTCAGGAGAGGTCAGGATCGTTGGTCTTAGCGATGAACAAACCGGCCACCCGTATCCAGAGGCGGAAGGACAAGACCCGTCAGATCCTCCTCGACGTCGCGCTCGGCCTGTTTTATGAAAAGGGGATTTATTGGACGAAGATCGAGGATATTACCGATCGGGCGGATATCGGGAAGGGAACCTTCTACCACTATTTCGAGACGAAAGAAGTCTTGCTGCAGGTGCTTTTGCAACAGGGCTTTGACCTTCTGCTGACGCGCATGAAGGAGGCCGCGCACGCCCAGACGTCGAAGAGCCGCATGTTGTCGTCGTTGGTGCGGGCGCAATTGGAGTTCTATCTTGAGAACCCTGAATTTCTTCTGCTGTTCCATCAGGTGCGCGGCTTCTTGCAATTGAAGGTGCTCGACGTCTCAGCGCTCAAGCACACCTATAACGCCTATCTGGACCGGCTCGGTCATTTGGTGGGTCCTGTTCTATCGGCCAAGACGACAGCCAACGGGGCTCGACATATGGCGATCGCGCTGTCAGCCTTTACGACGGGGCTTCTGACACACCACGTGGTTGCCGCTCAAAATGGGGAAATGCAGCTTCGCCGCCAGAAGATCCAGGACCAAATCGAGCGGAGCATACATGGGTTAACGGTGGGAGCAGCGGAAGGCAGAAAGTGAAGAATTGAGGATCAAGGTTCGTGAAATATCGGCGGTTCGATTTACAGGAGGATCTCACATGAAAAGCGTTCAATTTTTGGGCCCGATTGTCCTCACAGTATTCGTCGGGACGTTCGTGCTGTTTGGATGTTCTCAAAAGAACGTCAAGTCGACCACCGCTGACGGCGTCGCCACAACGATGAAGAGCGGCGACGGTGAGTCGGCAGGTGGGTTTAGAGGCCAGGACAATATAAGCGGTGAGAACGGCTCTCTGTCTGCAAATGGCGGACAAGGAGTGGAGACACCGCGAGCGGACATGCTGCAAGGTTTTTCAAAAACTCCGAAAGCGGAAGTCGTCTCAAACCCTCCGCCTGTGATGATGGTGAAAGCAACCCAGGAAGCTCCGAGCCGAAAGGCTGCCAGCCACACATTGGCGGACATCTATTTTGCATTCGATAAGTGGGCTCTTTCCGATGAAGGCAAGAAGAATTTGGCCGAAAGCGCTGAGTTTCTGCGCCAGCATCCTCAAGCCAAGCTGCTTATCGAGGGAGACTGCGACGAGCGTGGCAGCCGTGAATACAATCTGGTACTGGGAGAGAAGCGGGCGAAGGAAACTCGCCAGTATCTGTCTGACCTGGGTCTCAGGAATCCGGTCAGCGTCATCAGCTATGGGAAAGAAAGGCCGGTCTGCACAGAGCGTGACGAAGCTTGCTATGCTAAGAATCGTCGGGCTCACCTAGTTGTGGAAGACGCGCCCTAGTCTCTGATCCGCAGGCCGCCGGGAAGATCCCGGCGGCCTGAGTCCGCTCCGCCGATCTGCGACGCACCAGACGTCATTGCTTCACCGTCGGGCATTGCCAGTTCATCCCCTGTGCGGGTAAAGTAGGGATCTATGCCGACCGAGATCCCCGTCATTCCGACCGACGCCCGGCTGATCTACCCCGATCATCCGCCGGATTACCGCGACGTTCTGCGAAAAGAAATGGAGAAGCGAAAAATTCCGGTCAGCATCGGCAAGACCTGCCCGGTAAAATGCACATTCTGCTATGAAATCGATCATAGCTATCGGGATACGCTGGAACCGGGAAAGACGACCCAGGAGGATTGGAATTACATCCTCGACTACATCAGCAAGAAACCGACCCGTGCCAATGAGAACTGGGTCTGGGGCGGAAACGAGTATATGGAGTGGACCGACCTGTTCCTCCATCCGAAGGCGATGGAATGGCTGGAGGATTTTCTCAAGTATACGGACAAGTCGGTGACGATCTTCACCGTCGGCTATGTGCATGTACCAAGGATCCATCAGTTGGCCGTCCAGTATCCCAACCGCATTAATTTCGAACTTTCGGTCATTACGCTTCATAAGGACCATCGAAAAGCGTTGATGCCGCATGCGCCCTCGATCTCGCATCTGATGAAGGTGCTGGAAGGCCCGGGCGTCACGTCAGCCAATTTTTACTCCTTCGACCACCATACGATGTCCGTGGACGCACAGACGATCTCCCGCCTCAATCCCCACGTGATTCTCTGGATGGGATGTCTGACGCCGCTGAAGGGCATGGATGAACAGACGGTGCGGCTGTGCCGTCAGGGTAAAAAGACGCTGCCTGAGGAAGCCCTGCGCATTTACGAGGCGGCGTTGCCGAATCCGACCACCATTCACACCGAGCCGTATATCACCGCATTCTTGAACCGGCACAAGATCATGACGCTGTTCGACGCGCTGGAGTTGGAGAAAAAGGACACGGTCGTCATGGGCAAAAGCGTGTACCGAGTGCTCTCAATGTACCGAAAAAATCGGGCGCATTTTCTTCCCGTGCCGAATGCCACGCTCGGCGGGGATTCCGACTGCACGATCCTGCTGACTTTTGACGACATCCTCCGACGGTTGAACGGCGAGAAAGTGGTCCATATTCCGAAATGCATCATGGAGAGCCCGCGAGGGAACGACTGCGATATCAGCGGCGTCACGCTCGAGGAGTTCAAAGAGAAAGCGAAGTGCAAGGTCAAGATCTTGGGAAAGGTAAATACCAAGGTCGCCGACAAGAAGCTGTGGGAACATGGCTATCTCAGCAGCTATGTCCGGGACTATATCGCAAACCCGGCGGCCAAGGAGTTCGAAGCGATTCCAGTGCCGACGTGAGAGGAGACTGACGTGGAATATTGGGTGCGGGTGGTCCTGACCGATAAAGAAGAGCTGGTGTACAACAATGTCGTCCGGCATACCATCAGCGACGACATGGAGATCCTCGAGATTGATACGCCCAAGGAAGTGATCATTATTCCCATGCGGCAGGTCAAGTATATGTCCTGTGATGCGGGCATCTTTCAGAAAAAAGCGTAAGGAGGTACGATGACAACGACACTGGCGAGATTGCCGAGAGCAATAAGAACGCTGGGGTTTGCGCCATTGGCAGTGCTGGCGGCCGCGCTTGCCATGGCGGGTTGCGTGACGAAGGAGACCTATACCGCCCAAGTCAACCGCACGACGAATCTGCAGCGATTGCTCGCCGAGGAGGAGAAACGAAGCGCGGATCTCGCCGTTGAAATCGCTCGCTTGAAAAAACAGGCCGGCGATCTTGAGGCCCAGAACAAGCTGACGACGACCCAGCTCACGGAAGCCCGGGCGCAGGTGGTGCGCTCGCTTGAGGAGGTCGGCCGCCTGCAGGAGGAAGTTCAGAAGGGACGTCAGAGCGCGATCGCAGGAAAGTCCAAATCAAAAAAGTCCCTTGGAACGGCCCCTACGCCGACCGAACCACCGGATCGTCTGGATGAACTTCAGGGCGGGTCTGGGAAGAAAGCAACGTCTGCGACGCCTTCGTTGGAAGGCGGTGGATCGAATGTCTATCACGAGGTCAAACGAGGCGATACGCTTTTTAACATTGCCAAGCGTTACCACATTGATGTGAAAACCATCCGTGAGCTCAATGATTTGACCAGGGACGAGATCCACGTTGGGGAACGATTGATTGTCGGCAAGAAAGAGCAGTAGCTGATCGGAGAGTCTCTATGCCTGCAGGATCGGCTGGACGAGTTCGGCGACCCGCAGCGCGATATCCGCGGGTGCGAATTTGGTGACGGTGCCGGTGCGGCGTTCCTTGAGCTCGATCTGGCTCTGAGTCAGTCCCTTTTCCCCGATGACGATTTGGTACGGGATGCCGATGAGATCGGCATCATTGAATTTTACGCCCGGACGCTCGTCCCGATCGTCCACCAACACGTCGAGACCCTTCTTCTCGAGTTCCGCCTCCAATGCCAACGTCGCAGGCATGACCTTTCCCGATTTATCCATCAAGGGGAGGAGGTGGACGTGGAACGGCGCGATCGGTGCCGGCCAGATAATGCCCTTCGCGTCGTGGTTCTGCTCGATCGATGACGCCGCGGTGCGCCCGACGCCGATGCCGTAACACCCCATCACGATGAACTTCTCCTGGCCCTGCTGATCAAGATATGTCGCCTTCATTTTTTCGCTATACTTGGTGCCCAGCATGAAGACGTGGCCCACTTCGATCCCGCGGACGATACGAAGCGGCGTCGCGCAGCGCGGACAGGGGTCACCGGCCATGGCGTTGCGAAGGTCGGCATAGCGCGCGAGAGGAACGTCCCGCGCAGGAGACACATCCACCCAGTGCCGATCGGCGGCGTTGCCGCCCACGACGGCGTGAGTGACATCCTTCACCGAGAGATCGGCGAGCAGGGTCACGCCCGAGAGACCGATCGGGCCCGCGAATCCGACGGGGGCGCCAGTAAGGGTTTCCACGGCCGCCGGGTCAGCCATGGCGAGATCAACCGCGCCGAGAAGTTTCTTTACTTTGATTTCGTTCACGACGTGGTCGCCGCGCACCAGGATGGCCACGGGCTTGCCGTCAGCCAGATAGAGAAGGGTCTTGACCAATTGCGAAGCGGGCACGTTCAGGAAGGCGGTCACGTCCTCGACAGTTTTTTTGCCGGGCGTGGGCACCAGGCGTTTTTCAGCGATGTTGTCGCCCGCAGCCTGCGCAATAGGTTGAATCTCCGCGCGTTCAACATTCGCGGCGTAGTCGCAGGCATCGCAGACTGCAATGCCTTCTTCGCCCGTCTCGGCGAGGACCATGAATTCATGCGAAGAGGATCCGCCGATTAGCCCAGCGTCGGCCTCGACCGGGCGGAAGTTCAGACCGCAGCGGGTGAAGATGGCCCTATAGGCCTCGTACATTTTCCGGTAGCTCTCGGCAGCCCCCGCCTCGTCTGCGTCGAACGAGTAGGCGTCCTTCATGATGAACTCGCGGCCGCGCATGAGGCCGAAACGGGGACGGATTTCGTCCCTGAATTTGGTTTGAATCTGATAAAAATTGGCAGGGAGCTGGCGATAGGACCGCACTTCGCGGCGGACTAGGTCCGTAATGACTTCTTCGTGCGTCGGTCCCAAGCAGAAGTCACGCTCATGACGATCCTTCAGACGGAACAGCTCTTTACCGTAAAAATCCCAGCGGCCTGTTTCCTGCCACAGCTCGGCGGGGGATGCGATCGGCATCAGCACTTCCTGGGCGCCTGCCTTGTTGAGTTCTTCCCGGATGATGCGCTCGACCTTACGGATGACCCGAAGCCCCAGCGGCAGATACGTGTAGACGCCTGCCGCGACCTTCCGAATCAGACCGGCACGCAACATTAATTTATGGCTGACGATCTCCGCTTCCCCCGGCTCGTCCCGGAGGGTGGGAATCAGGAGACGGGATTGGCGCATTACTTCGGCCAGACGTTGAGAATGTCGTTCCTGAAGGCGTACAGCATCAGGCAGATCAACAGAAAGATTCCAACCTGTTGCGCGACCTCACGGCTCCTGATGCTGACCGGCCGCCGCAGCACGGCTTCCAACGTGAAGAAGGCCAAGTGGCCGCCGTCCAGTACCGGAATCGGCAGCAGGTTCAGCACGCCAAGGTTGATGCTGAGGATGGCGATGAGAAAGATATAGTTCGAGAAGCCCTGTGAGGCGGCATCGCCGGAGATCTTGGCGATTGTCAACGGCCCCCCGATGTTGTCCGGCGAGATTTCCCTGGTGATCATCTTGACGATGCCCATGAAGGTCAGCTTGGTCCACCCCCAGGTCGCCTGGACGCCGTCCACGACCGCCATCGCCGGGTTGTCGCTTTGAAGGATGGCCTTATTGGCCTTGGTGATGCCGATCTGTCCGACTTCGATTTCGGTGCCGTCGCTCGAGGTTTCCTTTTTCGACGCAGGAATAATCGTCAAGGAAATGGACTGTCCTTCGCGCTCAACCACGACGGGCAACGGCTTGCCGGGGTTCTTCTTCACGAGGTCGGTCATTTCGTTCCAGGTGGTGATGCGTTTGTCGCCGATCTGCGTGACCTTGTCGCCGCTCCGGAGGCCTGCACTAGCAGCGGGCGATCCTGCGACCACCGACTCGACGCTGGGCGCCAGATCCGCGAATGACGGCACGAACAGAGGGGCGCCGGTGGCGAGCCACACCGTGAACACGATATACGCCAACAATAGATTGAAGACCGGCCCTGCCGCGACGATGGCGAAGCGTTTATACAGCGGCGCATGGGAAAACGAACGGCGCTTGTCTTCTTCACTGATGTCTTCGCCGGCATCTTCACCGAGCATCTTCACGTACCCGCCGAGTGGAATCATCGAAAGCAGGTATTCGGTTTCACCGATCTGGCGGCCAACGATCTTCGGGCCGAAGCCGATGGAGAACTTCAGCACCTTGACGCCGGAGCGGCGGGCGACCCAGAAATGCCCGAATTCATGAAAGGCGACGAGCGCCCCCAGTGCCACCACGAACGACGCGATATAAAATCCATAATGTTGAATCAGTTCCATACCATGACACCTGCCTTAGGGAGAGGGTTGAATCAGAATGTGACCGTTGGCTGTTAGTGTACCACAGCGGGAGCGGAGGCGACTATTGCCAGCATCTCGGCGGCTTTCGTTCGGGCCCAAAGGTCCGCCTTGAGCGCGATGTCAAGACTGGACACGTCGACGGGAACATGTTGTCCCATCGTCCGGCGGATGGTTTCTGCAATCCCGAGAAATCCAATCTTTCGGTCCAGGAAGGCCTGCACCGCGATCTCATTGGCCGCATTCAAGACGGCCGGCATGGTTCCCCCGACCTTCAGCGCCTCATAGCCGAACCCCAGGCACGGGAAACGATCGTGGTCCGGTTCACAAAAACTGAGACTGCCGATTTGCGCCAGATTCAATGAAGGAAGATCAAGGGGAACTCTTTCGGGATAGTTCATCGCATAGGCGATGGGCGTCCGCATATCGGGGAGCCCGAGTTGAGCGATGACCGAGCGGTCGGTGTACTCGACCAGCGAGTGAATGATGCTTTCTCGATGGACGACGACCTCGATCTTGGATGCGGGGATGTCGAAGAGCCAGTGCGCCTCGACCACTTCCAACCCTTTATTCATCAGCGTGGCGGAGTCAATCGTGATCTTCGGCCCCATTTTCCAGTTCGGATGCTTAAGTGCTTGCTCCGGCTGAACAGCCCGCATCTGCTGCGTGGTCAGATTCCATAACGGTCCGCCGGACGCCGTGAGAATGAGCCGCCGGATGTCCTGGACGCGGTGGCCTTCCATGGATTGAAAGAGGGCGCTGTGCTCGCTATCCACGGGAAAGATCCGCACGCGCGCCTTGCGGGCTTCCTCTCGCATCAACTGGCCCGCCATCACCATCGGTTCCTTGTTGGCGAGGGCGATCGACTTTCCCGCCTGGATGGCTGCCAGCGTCGGTACGAGGCCGGCTCCTCCAACAATCGCAGAAATCACCAAATCCGCGCCGTCCATCGTGGCGGTTTTTACCAAACCGTCCGTACCGCTCAGAATTCTGGTGGACAGTCCCTTGCACCGAGTGCGGAGACGGTCGGCCGCCGTTTCATCCGACATGGCGGCAAGCAGTGGGGAGAATGTCCGGATCTGCTCCTCCATCTTGTCCACGTTCGTCCCCGCGGTGATGCCTACGACACGGAACTTTCCCGGAAACTTGGACACGATATCCAACGTATTCGTCCCGATGGACCCGGTCGAGCCGAGGATGATGATGTTCTTCATGGGATGACTCTCACGGTGTGCGGACGGCAAGAAGGTAATAGTAAAATGCCGGGGTGGTAAAGATCAAGCTGTCAATCCGATCCAGGATCCCGCCGTGGCCGGGAATGATGCGTCCAGAATCCTTCACTCCGGCGCTTCGTTTCATGATGGATTCGGCGAGGTCGCCGAGCGGGGCCATCACGCCCACGAGCAATCCAAATCCAAGCGCCTCCGCCGAGGTCAGCGTTGGCAAGAACCATGCGCGGCAGGCCAAGGCCGCAGCGAGCGACGCCACGATCCCTCCGAACGCTCCCTCCCACGTCTTCCCGGGGCTGATGCGGGGCGCCATGGCAGAGCGTCCCCGGAGGCTGCCGACGAAATACGCGCCCGTATCGTTGGCCCATGTCACTAGGAAAAGAAAGAAGATGAGAAAAGCGCCGGCATGGAGGTGTCTGATCAGGATCATGTGGCCTACAAGCCAAGCGACGTAAAATATTCCGAACGCCAGGACCGCCGTGTCCACGAAACCCGATTTCAGGTCGCGGCCCGAAAACAGTTGATTCAAAAGAATGGCGACGACGATGAAGCTGACGGTTGCGCTGTCGGACAGGAGACCCGGAATTGAAAAACCGGTGGTGACGAGTAGCCCCAGTCCCAGACCGAGCGCGATCTGCGGAGAGAAGGTGTCTGCAAAATGCAGCCGATAGTACTCATATTGCGCGATCACGATGCCTGTGCCCACGAATATCGAAAACGCGAGAGGAGGGAGGAATCGGACCAAAACATAAAAGCAGGGAAAGAAGACGAGGGCCGCGTACACCCGCCGGCGATCCACTAAGAAGGCCTTTTGGCGAAGGTACCG
>VBOG01000106.1 GCA_005877815.1 Nitrospirota bacterium | reverse complement strand
GAGCAGTACCCACCGGTAACGATCAAGGGCGTCTTCGTAGTCGTCCATCGGCGCCGCAACTTGGATGTGGTAACTCCGTCCGCTCAGGTTCGCCTGTGTGGCCAGTATCCTCAGGGGTAGGCTCTGGGTTTGGAGATTGTAGATAACAGAGCGGGCCGCGTCCGTTGCAGGCACGTCGTAGCGCCGCATCAGGCGCGACCGATAGATCCAGTGGCCTTCTGCGTCGCACACCTGGGAGAGGCCCCATTCCTCACTCAGTTCGGAGTGTTCCTGGAGCTCGTCCCCGAGTCTTTCGGGGCCTTCCGATAGGACCCGCTCCATCAACTCTTGAATGCCAGACGCCCGATCGCGCAGGCTCTCGTCTACCGTCGTCTCAATACTCTTCTGCATACCGAAGAATGCCACCGCTCCGAAGAGGGCGAAGGTCACCCCCAGCACCGCGGAGTACCAAGCCGTCAGCTTCACCCGTATCGGCAATGGCTTCATGTCTTTGAGTTCCCGCGAACCGTATAGCCGACGCCTCGTACGGTGTGGATCAGTTTCTGTCTGAAGCCAAGATCGACCTTACTTCGCAGCAGTCTGACAAAGGCGTCCAGCGTATTTTCTTCGACTTCTTGATCGAACCCCCAAACAGCCTCGACGATGGCGCTCCTGGACACCACTCGGCCCGCACGCCGGATGAGGAAGTCGAGCAACCGGTATTCCGTTGGCGTAAGGTGTATCTCCTGATCGCCGCGACGCACCTGGCGGGTTGCCGGATCTAATGTCAGATCGGCCACGTGCAGGCACGTGGGGCGCGGAGTGGACCCACGCCGGGCGACCGAGCGCAGGCGGGCTAAGAACTCGTCAAATGCGAAGGGCTTTGTCAGGTAGTCATCCGCGCCGACATCCAGCCCTTTCACGACATCCGGCACTGCGTCGCGCGCGGTAAGGATCAAGATCGGCGTTTGGTTCCGATTTCGCCGCAGGCGGCGGGCGACTTCGAAGCCATCAATTCCCGGCAGCATGATGTCGAGCACAATAGCGTCAAACTCGTAGAATTCCGCCATTTCCAACCCCGCGCGTCCGTCATGCGCTAGTGTCACGGAATGGTTCTCCTCCTCGAGTCCCTTTTTGAGGAGCCCGGCCATCCTCTTTTCATCTTCGACGATCAAGACTCGCATATTTCAGACAGCCAGCAGCTATTCACCACGGCTCAGCCAGAACGTTCGGCTTGGCCCGGGCACTAGCGCGGAGCCGAGAGTGCCGTCAACAGTTCGGCCCCAATGACGGAGGGCACTAATGTGGGCCCTTAAACAGGAAAAATCCAATGATTCCGGCAACGAGAATCAGCAACGGCTCGGGTATCTTCTTGACGGTGAGCAGCAGCGCCAACGTCACTGCGGCAATGAGCGTGGTCGTCAGGTCAACCACAGCCCGCTTGCCGAGAACGAAGGCCGCACCAGTGATGGCTCCGACGGCCGCGGCAGTGACTCCATGCACAAAAGCCTGTACCTGCTGGTTCTGGGCGAAGCGCCGGTAGTAGGGGGCTCCGATTAGGACGATGAAGTAAGGTGGAGCAAAAACTCCCAGCGAGGCAACTGTGGCGCCGAGGGGGCCGGCGACCAAGTAACCGATAAAAGCAGCGGTGATCACGATGGGACCTGGCGTAATCATGGCGACGGCCACGGCATCGAGGAACTGCCGCTCGGTGAGCCAGTGAGCTTGTCGAACGACTCCATCGTAGAGGAACGGCACGATGGCCAGGCCACTCCCGAAAACGAAGGCGCCTGCCTTGGCGAAATAAAGGAAGAGGCTCGTGGTCGTGCCGAAAGTCGCCACGCCGTGAATACCCGTTAGAAACCAGGGAATTCCAGCGAGCGAGCTTGGCCGAGCGAGGAAGGCAGGTGGGGCCTTCACCATAACGGCTGCCACTCCGCAAAGGATGAACAGCCAGACCTTTTCCGATTCAGTCCAGGCGGTAATGACGGCAACGAGGGTGAAAATGGCCCACAGGAACCAGTCCCTTCGTAGCGCGGTCTTCACGAGTTTGACAGCGCTGCTGACGATGATGGCAATCACCGCGGCACCGATTCCGTAAAACATGCCTTGAATCCAGGATAAGCGTCCGAAGTGGGTGTAGAGCGCCGCCAGAGCCAGAACCAGCAAAAAGGAAGGAAGGACAAAGGCCGTGCCGGCGAGCGTCGCCCCCAGGCCTCCGCCCTTGATCCACCCCAGGTACATGGCGAGCTGAGCGGCCAGTGGTCCGGGAGATAGCTGCGAAAATGCCAGGCCCTCCACATAGTCCTGTTCTGAAACCCAGCGGCGGTCCTCAACCAGATCGTGGTGCATATGTCCTGCGAGTGCAATGGGTCCTCCGAAACCAAAGGCACCCAAGCGAAAGAGGTACGCAAGGAATTGCCAGGTTGCAGGGCTGGGTCCGGTTCCCTTCGGAGCTTGGGGATCGGTAGCTTTGGGGGCTTTGGGCTGAGGTCAGGATGGGAGGTTCCTTGTGAGCCACGGCTTGCCCTCCGCTGGGCCGTCCGAGTCAGGTCGCGCTCCTGTCAGAGCCGCCGTCTACTTGACGGCGTCGAAAATTAACATTCGCGAGACCGGGCGGCCGGCTTCCTCT
>VBOG01000105.1 GCA_005877815.1 Nitrospirota bacterium | reverse complement strand
TTACGAAAGGACAGTTTTTCTTGATCACGTCCCATCGAGCGGAAAATGTCGACGTTCCGGAGCGTCTCGTCAACATCGTCTCAGCGCTCAATCGCCTGGCGAAAGACTACAATTATCCTATCATTTGGAGTTATCATCCCCGTACGCGTTCCCGCATGGACAATCTACACCTCGTCGTGAGCCCTTTAGTAAAGTGTTGCACGCCTTTCGATCTTTTCGATTTTGTGAAGCTGGAGAAAAATGCGTTCTGCGTGCTTACCGACAGCGGCACGGTGCAAGAGGAATGCTGTATCTTTCATGTACCGGCCGTCACGATTCGGGACAGCACGGAGCGACCGGAGACGGTCGATTGCGGGAGCAATATCTTGACGGGATGCGACACCGAGCGAATTGTACAAGGAGTTGCATTAGTGACCGCGAACAACTTTGATTGGGATATTCCGCAAGAATATGTCGACCCGCATGTCTCCGACAAAGTCATCCGCCTCATATTCGGAAATAGTGAACGGCGCAATCAATCCCAACCATAACGAAAAAGTCGTGAAGCGAGTTTTGGTGACGGGCGGGAATGGGTTTATCGGCCGGTATTTGGTCAGCCGACTGTTGGAAGCCGACTGCCATGTGCGGATATTAATACGGTCAGCATTACACACACCGGCCCACGCTGGTGTAGAGATCGCCGAAGGGGATGTCCGGGATCTCTCGGCCATGAAGAAGGCCGCAATCGGCTGTGATACGGTCTTTCATCTCGCGGGCAAGGCGCATTCTCTTTCCGAAGTTCAAGGAAATGAAGAGGACTATCGGTCCATCATTGTGGATGGAACCCGAAATGTGCTTGACGCGGCCGTCGCTGCCGGGGTCCGACGGTTTGCGTACTTTAGCAGTGTGAAAGCTATGGGGGAAACGGCATCACAAGGCCTGGACGAAGACTCAGAACCGAGGCCCACTACCGCGTACGGGCGGTGCAAATTGGCTGGGGAGCATTTGGTATTGGATTACGGCAAGCGAACTGGCATGCATGTCGTTGCTCTCAGGTTGCCGCTGACATACGGAGTCGGGAACAAGGGAAATTTGTTGCGGATGATTGCTGCGATCGACTCGGGCCGTTTTCCTCCTTTGCCGGAAGTCGGCACCCGTCGCAGTATTCTTCATGTGAGGAATGCCGTGCACGCTGTGCTGTTGGCGGCGACGCTTCCCAAGGGGAATGGCGAAGTCTATATCGTCACGGATGGTAAAAATTATTCCACGAGAGAACTGTATGAAATCATTTGTCGAGGCCTGAGGAGACCTATTCCAAATTGGACGGTTCCCCTGAACCTTCTTAAGGCGCTAGCCAGGGCCGGCGATACTATTGGTGCCCTTCGTGGGAAACGCTTCATGTTTGACTCCGATGCATTGGATAAATTAGTGGGTTCGGCGTGGTATAGTTCCCAAAAAATCTGCTCCGAACTCGGCTATCACCCTTCCCACAGTTTTGAAAAAAGCCTCCCTGAATTGATCCTGTGGTACCGACAGGCAGCGGTGTGAATACTGTAATGCTTGGCATCGCTGCGCTTGTATTCATGGTGTCGTATTCATCGACACGGTATCTTTCCTCGCCCACCTCAAAAGTTGCCGTTCTCGATTTGCCGAACGATCGGTCGTTACATCTCTCTCCCACTCCACGTTCCGGCGGCCTTGCGATTCTAGGAGGCTTATTGCTGGGTTTACTTGTTGAGCGGTGCATGGCGTGGTTTTCCGCGTCGGTCACCGTTGGAGAGCACAACGGACCAGTGCACGCCAGCATCTTGATCTCGGGAATTGCGCTGGCCATTGGCACGCTCTCCTTTTGGGATGATGTTGTTGGATTACGGTCGTCGGTTCGATTGGTGGGGCTATGCACTGATCGTGTACGAGATTCCCGTTCCATTCTTCGGGACCATCCAGTTAAGCTGGATGGCGCTTCCCTTCAGCGTGCTGTTCGTCATCTGGATGGCCAATCTCTACAATTTTATGGACGGAATGGACGGGTTTGCTGCCGGCATGACGGTGGTGGGTCATGTCTTCCTCGGCTATCTCGCATGGAAAGGCGGACAGCCCTCTCTGGCTGCCATTTCTTTGTTCATCGCAGCTTCTGCAGCCGGATTCCTTGTCTACAACATTCCTCCTGCGAAAATTTTCATGGGGGACGTAGGAAGTGTATCTCTGGGATTTTTAACAGGGGTCATCGCCCTCCTCGGAATACGCGCCGGGCTGTTTGATGTGTGGGTACCCCTCTTGATCTTTTCTCCCTTTATCGCAGACGCAACGCTCACGCTGCTCCGGCGCCTGCTCAGAGTGGAGAAAGTTTGGGAAGCGCACCGCGAACATTACTATCAGCGCCTTGTGCTGTCGGGGTGGAGCCATAGAAAAACTGTATGGGTGGAATACGCTCTCATGCTGCTCTCCGGCGTAAGCGCGATTGTTTATACTCATGCCGGACAGCTGTGGCGTCTGCTTATATTGATCGGGTGGCTGGCTACGTATCTGTCGCTCGCTCTCGCTGTCCACAGCATCGAACGGCAAGGCGACAGCGTGAGGGCCGAAGCATGAGAATCGGGACGATGTCGCCAGCTTCGGCATGGTCGATGGCTCTTCCCAACCTTGATACGGTCATCCGTGGTCTTTTATATCTCTACGTGTTGTCTCTTCCTTTCCATCGTCTACTGTTTGTCGAGCGCAACGGCTTCATCATACTTCTCGTTCTCCTTACTCTGTGGTGTCTCGTCAACCGCGGGCATTTTTTCGTTTGGACGCCGATTCATCTTCCATTGGTTGCCTTCGTAGGGTGGGTGGCATTCACTGTGCCCTTTGCCGCCTTTCCACTTTACAGCTTGCAAGAATTAGGGAAACTGCTACAGCAAGCGTTGCTCTTCTCGGTCGTGCTGTTTTTCTTCCGAGATTCACCATATAGGCTTCGCCTTGTGTGGGTCATGATGGTTGCGCTTCTAATCATTTCCGCTTACGGTATCTTCGAGTTCAAGGATTTGATCGGGGAACGGCCTCCCGGCCTTGATCTTGCGTATGTCACCTCTTTCACCGGGGCTGAAGTCTGGCTCACGACCTATCTCATAATGATGGCACCATTGAGCTATGCCTTGTTCCTGTTCGAGTCGAAGCTCTACCCGAGAATATGCTACGGCTGCCTGCTTGCCTTAGGGCTGGGTTGTCTGCTGTTCACCTTTTCTCGGGCGGGAATCTTGTCGCTGATTATTGAACTATGGCTGTTTGTGTGGCTGACAAAGCGTAGGATAGCCTTAGTGATCGCAGGTGGTTTGACTGTTGTGACGTTGACGGCGGGGATTTCGCTCTATCTCTATGCTGCAAGCGTTCCCGGGGGCCTGAACACCATTCCGGGGACGACGATTTCTCCCATTAAGGCTACCATAAGTTCCCTGGAACATCGGCGACGGATTTGGGCGTTCACCTTGACAAAGCTCTTCGAACATCCAGTGATGGGCATCGGGTATGGGAAGGATAATTTCAAGCGGGTGTACGGCAAATCGCCCAAAACGACCGACCAAACGCAATATGAAGTGACCGAAGCCGGAACGCACAACACGTATCTCGATATCGCTTTGGGGGTCGGTATCCCGGGGCTTATTTTGTTTCTATGGTTGATAAGCCGTATTGTTACAAAACTGCTCACAAACTTTTACGCAGCAGATACTGCAGTGGACAAAGCTATTGCATTAGGGGTAACGGTAAGCGTCGTTGGGATCAGTGTCAGACTGTTTTTCGACCATATGCTGATCGGAACAGTTGCCCTTGCGTTTTGGATTTTGGTGGCCCTCGCCATGCACAGGCCTTATTCCAAACACCTGCAAATAGACGCTGTTTCTAAGCATTCGGAATATGGAAAAATAGGGGCGTCTTGATGAAAGAATTCGCCGGAAAGACATTCCAGATATTTTCAGCGCTGTTCGGCCAAATTCTTTTGCGACATCGGCTTCTTGTCGTGACCGGAGTACAGGTTGGTCTTATTGTGTTCGCCAATCTCATTGCATTTAGTCTCCGTTTCGAAGGCGATATTCCTTCTCCTTATGCTCAGCGGATGCTGCAAGGTCTTCCATTTGTCGCCGTCGTGCATGCAGTCAGCCTTTGGGCTTTTGGGATGCAAAGAGGACTGTGGCGTTACGTTGGAATTCATGATCTGGGAAGGATTCTTTGGTCTTCGGTTGCCGGAACATTCTTTCTGTATGCAGCGTTTCACTGGGTATTCGGCTGGACCGACTATCCTCGCTCTGTAATTATTCTCACCGGTTTACTGAGCGCCGGATTCCTTGCCGGAATACGTCTTGCGGTTCGATGGTTTCGGGAGTGGCTCCCGATCATCGGCCCGACGTCCAGGCGCGCGGTGATTATCGGCGCCGGCAATGCGGGAGAAGCGCTGGTCCGGGACCTTCAAGCCAACCCCTCCCACAATTACCGTCCCGTCGCCTTCCTGGACGATGACCGCATCAAGCAGAAATCCAGGATTCATGGTGTGCCCGTCGTCGGTGGGATCCATGATATCAAAAGCGCGGTGAAGAACTACGATGCGCAAGAAATTATCGTCGCCATCCCGTCTGCGACGCCGGAATTGATGCGCCGGGTGTTGGCCGCCTGCGACAACGGTCAAGTTCCGATCAAGACCTTGCCGAACGTCAAGCAGCTCCTCGACAGCCCCATTTCAATGCAGCGTGTCAGGCCGCTGAGCCTGGAAGATCTTCTGCAGCGCGAGCCGATTCAGACGGATCTCCAAGAGCTCCACCTTCTGCTGGAGGGAAAAAATGTCCTGGTGACCGGCGCGGGCGGCTCCATCGGTTCGGAGTTGTGCCGCCAGATCTCACGGTATCGACCAGCTGTGCTCGTTCTGTTCGAACGCCACGAAAACAGCCTCTACGCACTCGATCTCGAGCTCCGAGAGTCTTTTCCATCGTGCAAAATCGTCGCGGCAATCGGCGATACGAATGTTTCAGAGAGAGTCCGTGAGGTACTGACCCAATATTCGCCTGAGCTGATTTTTCATGCGGCGGCCCATAAGCATGTGCCATTGATGGAGCACAATCCGGGCGAGGCCGTCAGGAACAATGTCTTTGGGACACGTGTTGTGGCCGAGATCGCGCTGGCGACCGGGGTCGAGCGTTTTGTGCTGATCTCGACGGATAAAGCGGTCAATCCTACAAGCGTGATGGGCGCGACGAAGCGGATCACCGAATGCCTGATGCAGGAGATGAACCGTCCGCCGGGAACGCGCTTTACCGTCGTACGTTTCGGCAATGTGCTGGGCAGCAACGGCAGCGTGGTACCGCTGTTCAGCGAACAGATCCGCAAAGGCGGGCCGGTGACGGACACGCATCCTGATAGCAAGCGGTATTTCTTGACGATTCCTGAATCAGTCCAATTGGTCTTACAGGCGAGCGTTCTCGGGCAGGGAGGCGATGTGTTCGTCCTGGACATGGGCGAGCAGATCCGGGTTGCGGACCTTGCGAAGAACATGATTCTCCTGTCGGGACACGTGCCGGACAAAGACATCAAAATCACCTATACGGGGCTCCGTCCCGGAGAGAAGCTGTACGAAGAATTATTTGGCGACAAGGAATGTGTCGAGCCGACCTCGCATGCGAAGATCAAACGCGCGATTACGCACGCGGCATTCGGCCCGGGTGAATTGGACCGCCATATCGAGGAACTGGATCACCTGCTGCAGGATGGCCATTCCGACAGAATTGTCAGGAAACTTGGGGAAATGGTCTCAAGCTATGAGCCGGACCTGAGCGATGCCTCGAGGTAAGACCGGCCGTATCCACCTTTCCAAAACCTTGCTGGCACGGCTCAAGCGCGTGCGCGCGCTCGCCATGGACGTCGATGGTGTGTTGACCGACGCGGGCATGTACTACTCCGAAACTGGAGACGAACTGAAAAAGTTCAACACTCGTGATGGCATGGGCATTAAGATGCTGCAGGCCGCGGGCTTGCTGACGGCCATCATTACCAAAGAGAAGACGGCGATCGTGGAACGTCGAGGGCAGAAACTGGCCATTCCGGACGTCGAACAGGGAGTCGACGACAAACTGCTGGCGCTGACCCAGCTTGCCCAAAAACATGGGTTGTCTCTGGAGAAGGTGGCGTACATCGGGGATGACGTCAATGATTTGGAAGCCTTACGCCGTGTGGGTTTTTCTGCGGCTCCGGCTGATGCCATGCCGATCGTGCGGAAGGCCGTGCACTACGTCTGCTCGAAACGCGGTGGCGAAGGTGCCGTCCGTGAGCTCACGGATCTCATCATCAAGGCTCAAGGTCATCGGCCGTTGTACGCCACGGACCGATGATGAATTTCAACCCTTTTCTTGTATTGGTCTGGACACTTTTGGGTGGCTTGACCCGCTATGATGCATCTTCCTACTATTGCCTTAAGTTCTATGCCATAGGGAAGGTCTCGCGCGAGTAATCGATGGACATTCTTGGCGAAATAAATCGCGTCATGGCTTTGGAGAGTCGCGCGATTGATCGCTTGCGGGAGAGCGTGGGTCCGGCCTATGAGGAAGCCGTAAGGCTCATCTATGCCTCTCCCGGGAAGGTGATTCTCACCGGCATCGGGAAATCAGGGATCATCGCGCAAAAGATCGCCTCCACCATGGTGTCCACCGGCACGCCGGCGCTCTTCCTCCATCCTACTGAAGGGATGCACGGAGACATCGGCATCGCGCACAAGGACGACATCATCATCGCGATCGGCCGGTCTGGTGAGAGCGACGAACTCATCGCGCTGTTGCCGTCCATACGCCGTATCGGTGCGCGACTCATCTCGATCACCGCGGAGGTGGATTCCACGCTTGCCCAACGCTCCGACATCGTGCTGATCACTCCCATTGAAGAGGAAGCTTGCCCGCTCAACATGGCGCCCACCTGTAGCACCACGGCCGCGTTGGTGGTCGGCGATGCGCTTGCGATGGCGTTGATGAAGATGCGGAATATCCAGCCCGAGGACTTTGCGCGGTCCCATCCCGGCGGCCAGCTCGGCAAACGGCTGCTGCTCACTGTTCGGGACCTCATGCGAACAGGCTCCCGAAACCCCGTCATTGCCCTTGGCGCCTCCATCGAAGCGCTCTTCTCCGAAATCACCGCGAAGCATCTTGGCGCCGTGTCGATCGTCGATGATGCCGGACAACTCATCGGCATCGTCACCGATTACGATATTCGCCGCGCGGTCGGACAGGGGAAAAACGTCTTCACGATGCGCATCGCGGAGCTCATGAACCCCAAGCCGGTCAGCGTCGACGCCGACGCGAAGGCGGTGCAAGCGCTGAAGCTGATGGAAGAGCGCAAAAAGCCCTTGGCGGTGTTACCCGTGGTCGAAGCCGGCGGGCGCGTGTGCGGCATGCTCCACCTTCACGATCTCATGGACAAAGGCCTCTGATGGCAAAATCGATTCCGCATCTGTACGCCGTGGTGCTGGCTGGGGGCAGCGGCACGAGGTTCTGGCCGCTGAGCCGCGAGCTCTATCCGAAACAGCTGCTGAAAGTCTTGAGCGACCGGACCTTGATTCAGCGCACGGTGGAACGGATCAAGCCG
>VBOG01000014.1 GCA_005877815.1 Nitrospirota bacterium | reverse complement strand
TCGGAGTCATCACGGACCGGGACCTGTGCCTGGCTGTCATCGCCACGAGCAAATCCCCGCAAAAAGTCGCCGTGTCCGATATCATGAGCAAGGAGCTCGTGACCTGCAAGCCCGAGGAAGACATCCGGAACTGCGAAGAGCGGATGAAAGCGCATCAAATCCGACGCATTCCCGTCGTCGACGACAACGGCCGCTGCATCGGCATCATCTCGCAAGGCGATTTGGCCGTCAGGCTCAGTCAGCCCGAAGAAGTTCATGAGACAGTCCGAGAGATTTCCAAACCGGGGCGTTCCCATGCCGCGTGACGTAACCTCGGGAATCAGGGGGAGATGAGATGATTCGGAAACTTGAATCGGGCGAATACAGGCTGTATTCCAGGAAGAAAAACCCAAAGACGGGTAAACGCCGCAATCTGGGGACTTTCAAGACGCTCACAGAAGCTGAACGGCATGAGCGAGCCGTGCAGTTTTTTAAACGTCGCGGATAGCATTTAAGAGAATGAAGCACATTGTCGTGATGGCTCTCGCCGTGCTGGGGCTCAGCCTCGGAGAAGGACTCGGGGCAGAGCCCGGCATGCCCGGCCAGGAGCCGCCCAAGATGCCAGAGTCCCGGATCGATCCGGGGATTCAGGTGGACCCCGGGCCCACGCGGGACCCCCGGGCCATTGTTCCTCCCGCGAAAAATCCGGATCCGGATATGGCCATCAATCCTGAAACGGCGCCGCCGTCCCGTTCGGAGCAAAGCGAAAAACGCGGCAAGGAAAAGGCCGGGCGCCTGCCACGAGAAGGCCAAGCGGGGTCCGAGGGAGAGGGCGCCAAAGGGCCGGGCATCCCGTTGCCGAAATAATCGAGACCGCTATCCTACGAATGTATGCTGGCCCCACCGAGATGGACGGGGTAAAGAATGGTTGATGCAGCCCCAACTCACCCTCGGCCGGGTCTTCGGCATCTCGATCGGCCTGCATTATAGCTGGCTGATCATCGCGGTGCTCATCACCCTGACGCTCCGCAGCATCTTTCATGACACGAATGACGCCTGGCCGGATGGCATGATCTGGGCGGCGTCGATCCTCACCGCTCTGCTGTTCTTCGTGTCGATCGTGGTACACGAACTGGCGCATGCACTGGTCGCCCGGAGCCGCGGTTTACCCGTCCGGTCGATCACGCTCTTCGCGCTGGGCGGGATGGCCCAAATCGAGCGAGACGCGGCGGATCCGCCCACGGAGTTCTGGATGGGGATCGCAGGACCGCTCATGAGTGTGGCGATCGGCTTGCTCTGCATCGGCATCGCGGTGAGCGCGGGATGGACGTCCACGCTGCCACCCGATACGCCGGCGGTCGCCGTCATGTTGTGGCTCGGCTACATCAATTTTATGCTCGCGGCCTTCAACATGATCCCCGGCTTTCCGCTCGACGGCGGCCGGGTGCTTCGCGCGATCCTGTGGTGGACCACAGGCAGCGCCGACCGCGCCACGAGGATTGCGGCGCGTATCGGACAGGGTGTGGGCTTTGTCCTGATCGTGTTCGGGCTCTTTCGTTTCCTCGAAGGCGCGGGGTTAGGCGGTTTATGGATGTCGTTGATCGGATGGTTTCTGTTGGAAGCGGCGCGCGCGAGCGTTCAGATGGTGCAGTCGCGTGCCGAACTGCAAATGTGAACCCATGATGTGCCGGACGCTCAAGACAACCTGACAACCGCGCACTTCCAACTTGAAAGGAGGATTCAAATGAGACAGATGAACTGGATCGTCGCAGGACTATTCCTGGGGTTGGTCACGGTCAGCGCTTATGCGGCCGACAAGCCGTCGAGAAGTGGCGTGACCAACATTCCTCCGCAAGCCGGGGATGAGGAGCTGGTGGTTGACACTCTCAGGGGGAAATTACTCAAGGCGGATGCCGGGAAGTATACGGTGGAGATGGGGCCCGGCAGCCACCTGAGTCTGGTCATTGAGCCGGATACGAAGTTTGAAGAGAATTACAAAGCGATGGAAGGGGACTGGATCGAGGCTTTCATTACCCCCCAAATGCACGTCAAATCGATTAAGCGTTCGACACCGGCCTACACGATGGAAGGAGACATATTGAAAGTGGAAGGCAACTTCTTCGTCGTGAGAAGCAGCGCGGGCAAAGAGGTACGGCTTCAGTTGGGGAAGGATACCAAACACGAGGGCCCGTTAAAGGTCGGCGACCGTATCAAGACCGAATATGCGCCGAATGGCGCGGCGCTCTCCATTAAACCGGCGAAATTCCCCATCGATCCAGGTAGCGACAGCTCGGAGATGCCGGCGGCAAAGAAATACTACAGTTGAGCGGGGGACGCGAGACAGGAGGTGCAGGAGGTCTGAGTCGATGATGGCGAAAGGCAAGAGCGTACGTCGCTCACGGAAGCCGCTCATCGACCCAGACCCGGCTTTAGGCGCGGAGGTGCGGGACGGCGGCGTGCGGTTTCGCGTGTGGGCGCCAAAGCGGCACAGCGTCGATGTGGTCTTTGAAGATGGCGCCAAGACCGTGCCACTGGAGCCGGAAGGAAACGGTTATTTTTCAGGCATGGCGGCGGGTCTCGCCGCCGGAACGCTCTACCGGTATTGCGTGGACGGAGGCCAGGCATTTCCCGACCCGTGTTCCCGCTACCAGCCGCAGGGCCCGCATGGCCCATCAATGGTCGTGGACCCGAGCGCGTTCCGGTGGCGGGATGCCGGATGGCGCGGCGTGGTGATGGCGGGCCAGGTGATGTATGAACTGCATGTCGGCGTATTTACGCACGAAGGGACATTGGACGCGGCTGCGCGGCAACTCGAAGAACTTACGCGCATCGGCGTCACACTCATCGAGCTCATGCCGCTCGCGGAATTTCCGGGACGGTGGAACTGGGGCTACGACGGCGTTGATCTCTTTGCGCCGGCGCATGTCTATGGGGATCCCGACGCGCTCAAGCGATTCGTGGATGCGGCGCATGCGCTCGGATTGGGCGTCATCCTGGATGTGGTGTACAACCATCTCGGTCCGGACGGCAACTACTTCAACGTCTACAGCGACCAGTACTTCACGCACCGGCACGCCACAGACTGGGGCGACGCCATCAATTACGACGGTCCCGGATCGAAGGAGGTCAGAGAGTTCTTCATTCGCAACGCCTGCTATTGGATCTCCGAGTTCCATATGGACGGCCTTCGCCTCGATGCGACGCAGAATATCTATGACGACGGACCGGTCCATATCCTGGCGGAGCTTTCAGAACGTGCGCGCGCATCCGCGGCGCGGCGAACCATCGTTCTGATCGCCGAAAACGAGCCGCAGGACGTCCGACTCATCACGCCGGTCTCAAAAGGCGGACTGGGCTTGGACGCCATCTGGAACGACGATTTCCATCATTGCGTCCATGTCGCGCTCACGGGACAGCGTGAAGCCTATTACCGCGACTATCACGGCGAGGCCCAGGAACTCGTCTCTTCCATCAAGCGAGGATTTCTGTATCAGGGACAGCGGTCCGTCTGGTGGGGGAGGCCAAGAGGCACGCCCGTGACGACCGAGGCGGCGAGCGCGTTCGTGCTCTTCACGCAGAACCACGATCAGGTCTCGAATCATCTGCGAGGCGAGCGATTGCAGGCCTTGACCAGCCCCTCGCGCTACCGCGCGCTGACGGCGCTCATGTTGCTCGCGCCCGAGACGCCGCTCCTGTTTATGGGTCAGGAGTTCGGCGCGTCTAGCCCATTTCCATTTTTTGCCGATCACTGCGAGGACGATCTGGCCGAGAAGGTCTACGAAGGGCGTAAGAAGTTTCTGGGACGTTTCCCCAGTTATGCCTTGAAGGACGCGCAGGCGCAGATCCCAAACCCATGCGCGGAGTCCACGTTTTGGAGCGCGAAATTGAACTTCACGGAGCGCACCGGGCACGCCGATATGTACCGATTCCATCAGGACCTGCTCCGGATACGGCGGACAGACCCGATCATCGCTGCGCAGGATCGCCAGCGCCTGGATGGCGCAGTTCTGGGACCGCAAGCCCTGGCCATCCGTTTTTTCGGGCCCGATGGTGATGATCGTTTACTGGTGGTGAATCTTGGCACTGTGGAAAGTGCCGCCGCTGCCGAACCGCTGCTGGCGCCGTCGTCCCTGGGCGAATGGCGAATGCTGTGCTCGAGCGACGATCCCTGCTACGGTGGGACGGGGATCATCAATCCCTGCGGCCAGGATGGCTGGAGATTGGCCGGCGGGAGCGCCGTTCTGTTCGCTGCCGGACGAGAGTAGGCCGTCCTATGCGATGTGAGGAGACGCGGACAAGGGAATCATGACCGATCTGATTGCCGCGCGCTCGCAGATGGCCATGTCCCTGGGCTTCCACATCATCTTTGCGGCGATCGGCATTGCCTTGCCTCTCATGATGGCGATTGCCGAATGGCGATGGCTGCGCACCGGTAAGACCATCTATCTCATCTTGGCAAAACGTTGGGCCAAGGGCTCGGCGATTTTGTTCGCCGTCGGCGCGATGTCCGGGACGGTGCTCTCGTTCGAGCTCGGACTCCTGTGGCCCGCCTTCATGGGATGGGCGGGCGAGATCATCGGCCTTTTGTTCTCCCTCGAAGGATTCGCCTTCTTCGCGGAAGCCATCTTTCTCGGCATCTATCTCTACGGGTGGCAGCGCGTGCCCCCGAAGGCACATTGGGCCGCGGGGATTCTGGTCGCGGCAAGCGGCGCGGCTTCCGCGGTCTTTGTGGTGATGGTGAATGCGTGGATGAACACGCCGGCCGGCTTTCGACTCGTCGATGGTCGGCCCACGGAGATCGACCACCTCGCCGTGATGCTGAATCCCTCGGCGTTGGGTGAAGTGGTCCACATGTTGCTGGCGGCCTATGCCGCGACAGGGCTTCTCGTGTGCGGGATTCATGCCTTCCTATTGCTGCGCGATTCGCGCAACCAGTTTCACCGGGCGGCATTTCGTATTGCGCTCGCGGTCGGCGGGGTCGCGGCGATTCTCCAGCCGCTCAGCGGCGATCTCTTAGCGAAGACGGTCGCGCACTATCAGCCGGTGAAGTTGGCGGCATTCGAGGCGCAATTCAAAACAGAACCCGCGGCGCCTCTTCGGATCGGCGGGATTCCCGATACGGTGCGCCGGGAAGTGCGGGGTGCCTTGGAAATTCCCGGCGGCCTCAGCGTCCTGCTGTACCTGGACCGCCACGCCGTCGTCACGGGCTTGGACGCCGTTCCCCGAGAAGACTGGCCGCCGGTGGGCATCGTTCATCTCGCCTTTCAGGTCATGGTGGCGGCGGGGTTCGCG
>VBOG01000104.1 GCA_005877815.1 Nitrospirota bacterium | reverse complement strand
AGGCCTGCGCCGGATCGGGACCACCGGTCGCGGGATCGGGCCCGCGTACGTGGACAAGATGGCGCGCATCGGCATTCGCATGGGCGATCTGCTGGACCTGAAGTATTTTCGGCAGAAGCTGGAAGACAATATTGCCGAGACGAACGCGATGCTGCAAGGCGTCTATCGCCTCCCGGGCTTTCAGGCCGAGAAGATCTACCAGGACTATCTTCGGTACGCCGAACGCCTCAGCGGCATGATTATGGATACCGGCATCCTCATTCATAAGGCCATCGTCAAGGGGCAGACTGTCGTGCTCGAAGGCGCGCAAGGCACGCACCTCGATGTGGACCATGGCACCTATCCCTTCGTCACCTCGTCCAGTTCGGCGGCGGGCGGCGCCTGCACCGGCACGGGCATCGGGCCGACAGTTGTTGACGGCGTACTGGGTGTGGCCAAGGCCTATACCACGCGCGTCGGCAGCGGCCCATTTCCCTCTGAGCTGAGCGATGAGACCGGCTCGGCGTTGCAGTGCCAGGGGAACGAATTCGGCGCGACCACCGGACGGGCGCGGCGTTGCGGCTGGTATGACGCATTGTTGGTTCGGTATGCCGTGCGCGTCAATGGCCTGTCGTCTCTGGCCGTCACGAAGCTGGATGTTCTCGATGGGCGCCCCGAGATTTGTATCTGTACGGGCTATAAGGTGAAAGGCCGAACGGTGACCGACATGCCGCAGGAGACGAATGTGTTTGCGTCCTGCGAAGCCGTCTATGAAACGTGGGCGGGCTGGACCCGAAAGACCACGGGTGTCAACAAGTACCGCGATCTCCCACGGGAGGCGCGGCGATACCTCGCACGCTTGGAAGAACTCGCTGAATGTCCGATCGACATCATCTCCACCGGGTCGAAGCGGGACGAGACCGTCGTCGTCCGCAATCCGTTGCTGCGTCCTCGTCTCCGCGCCGTCGCCCACCGCAAGGTTTCCTGAGCTTTCTCTCGGATTGAAGGACTCTTTGGAGGTGTGTTAGAGTCCCTGAGTCTGTACCGATTCGGTGAGCCGGTAGCTCAGTTGGTAGAGCATCGCCCTTTTAAGGCGAGGGCCCTGGGTTCGAGTCCCAGCCGGCTCACCAGAACTCCGTTTCTTTTCCTGCACACTAAACCTCCCCTCATCCGTGGCGTATCAAACTCGGTTCATATCCGATAGCTTCGACACATGGACGCCGATTCCGTGGATCCTTGGAGGTAAGCGTATGAAAAGATTGACACAGTGTTTCTTTCTCTGGCTGGCTTTGTTTATTGTGAATCTCGGCATGTCGCCCGCTTTCGCGGCGATTCCCGCCCAACCACAACCCAACATGACCGATGAAATGATCCAGTCACGCATCGAAATGCTCCTGCGTGCCGATAACCGCGTGAATTGGGAGTTGCTGCACGTCAAGGTCGAGCAAGGCCATGTCACGCTATTCGGAGAAGTGGGCAGCCCGGAAGAAAAAGGGTGGGCTGAGAGTATCGCCAGCATTGTGCCCGGCGTCACCGGACTGATGAATAATGTGATTGTTGAGCCGGCGTTGGCGCCCGACCATAAAATCCGGACGGAGGTGTGGACCACCCTGAAACAGATTCCTGCGTTGCAGAACAACCGGACCTTAAGGGTGTCCGTTCACGACGGCGTGGTGACTCTGCAGGGTGACGTGCGTGGAACATTGGCGCAGCAGGCTGCGGCCAAGGCAGCGGCTTCAGTGGATGGCGTACAAAAGGTCGTGAATCAATTGGAGGTGCTGGCGGCCGCTCCCCGAACAGGACAAGCGGAAACTCGAAATCCCATCATGCCCGGTGATGGAGAGAAGCAAATCGTACCGTAAGGTCCTGAAACGATGCGGGTCCGGCCTAGGCACTCACGGCTTCTTGGATTCAAGGTGAAACCAATGAAAAAAGCGGTGCAGGATGGGCGCAATCACAATCCCCACCACGATCACAAACACCAGACCGCTAAAGAGCGCATAGCCTGACGCAAACCACTTCCCGGCGGTCGTGTGCAATTGGTCCACGGGTCCCATCCCGCCGAGGATCATGGACGCGTTGAGCAAGGCATCGAGCCACGACAGATGCTCCGTCGTGTGATAGCCTAAGATGCCGGCCGCTAGTGCGCACGCCACAACGAAGAAAGCAAGGCCAAGGCTTCTGAGCATGCGCCGAAGGAAGACACGAAAGGGGACTAACGGTTCGTGCTTCTGTTCGAAAAACCGACTGCGCGTCTGACTCATGTGAACCTGCTCCGCGGATGAGTGCGGCGTAGTATACGGCGAAGCTATACGTGAGTCTATTGAGAGGACTGAGGGGGGCAGCCATGAAAAACTTCACCAAATCTCTTATCACGATCATTTTGTGTGCAGGGGCCATTGGTCCAGCTTCTGCTGCTCCCGACCCGCAATGCCTCAACCGTTGCCAGATAGAGTACATGCAGTGCCTCGCGTCCATGCCCGGAGCGGCGAGAATGCAATGCGATATTCAGCGCGACCTCTGCATCAGTCGCTGCAACATGTAAATCAGGTCTGGGCTGCGGCATGAGAGGGGCGACCTGGCTTTGAAACGTTGCCCGATCCCTCGCGAAGCAGCACTCGCGATCTCAATCGGACCAAAAATAGACTATACAAAATAGCCTAAGTAGTTTCTACATGCAAATCTTCCAGCCTCCTCGGAAAAGGGAGATTCCAACCTCAAGTCATAAGCCATTGTATAGCAAAGATAATATATAAAATCTTTGCGATTCACACTGTCAAAAAATTTGACAATTGGATTTATCCTGCATCCTACTTATTAAGATTATTGCGCACTTAGGGACTAAGGACCCAAACTTGCTTAATTAACACTACTTACTAACAAGAGTGTTGTCACCTTGGCAAGTACAAATAATATGAAAATCCATTATGGATCGTTAATTGGAGAAAGCCCTTCCTTTCTTAGAGCCGTTAATAACATTACGATTTTTTCCTCTTCTGACGCGACTCTTCTCCTGTTAGGCGAGACTGGAACAGGGAAGGAGTTGTTTGCTCGGGCAATTCACTATCATGGC
>VBOG01000103.1 GCA_005877815.1 Nitrospirota bacterium | reverse complement strand
CGGCGGGGCCTACCTTCTTGACCAAGTTAACGAAATCGGGTACGCCTTGCGCCGTCACCGCCGGGTAGTTGGCTGCGTGCGCTGTCTGAGAGATTGAATAAAAGTGTTGAATCCCGCTCCCTATTCCGACTCCCACGAGCACGGAAAGTAAACTAGCGATGACGATTAAAAAAGGACCGGTATTTTTGCTCTGACTGAATTTACGAAACATCTGATTTTTCCTCCCGTGATTTTCGACATTGCTAACCTGCCAATTGCTTACGCGCTGGCTCTTTTTCTTGTTTTGCCAACTTCGATTCCTTCCAACGCACCAGCCCTTGCCGCAGATAGAGCGGATCGAAGTTCAGCGCTTCGCAGACGTTTTCGAAAGAGAAAAGATAGGACTTATCGTCGTCGAGAATCCATTCCTCCGCGTCAAGGTGAAGTGCTTTTTTTCGCTTACAGGTCGCGCCGAGGTTATCCTGGAAACAGACGATCGCGTCTTCCAAGACCGCAAGCATGAGGACTCTCTCTGGCTCCAAATGAAACCGTCTTCGCTGCGTGGCCTGGTGCTGGAATGAGATCAAAATGTCCGGCTGAAACAGTGCTTCAACTCTGACGTAGCCTGCCTCTCCGTCCGTGCTTAAAAAGGGTGAAGTCCCTGGACTGTTGAAAGAAAAACCTCTGGCTCCTTTTTGCCCAATCATGAATACCTCCATATAAATCAAGAAGACTATGGATGCGGTACTGCTACTTTTGACGTTTCAAACCGTGGTTTTGTTCCAAAAGTTCGAAGTTCAAAAGGTCTACGAATGCCCATGGCCTGTAAATCCGGAAAACGAAGGTCCGGAATCAAGGCGTGAGGCATTCGGTCGGCCGACGGGAAACCGCCGAGATGTGAGGGAAATCAGATAATTAGGACGGACTCGAGTATCTGAAAGGAAACTTTCGGAGCCTGAACTTGAGCTGGATAAGACGTCTTTAGCGACTCGATGCGGCGGGAAAAAAACGGTGGATGCGCTTTTAGATCCGGTTGCGCGGAGCTGGGCACATTGCCGATTTCGTAGTCCAATCCAAAAGTAAGCGTGTATGCATCCAACTGAACGGGACCATTTCTCAGAAGCTGGCGCAGTTCAAAGGCGTGGTTGAATCCCATCGCGGACGAGTCATGCGCGAGACTCACGGCGGCAGACCCGAAAGCAAAGCACAGGACCATCCCCAAGGCAGCAAGAGTCTTATGGATGCGGGTAATACTCATTTCGCCATTAATTACGCTAACATCCCGCGGGGCAAAGTCAATAGAACGCCTTCAGACAACCGCGGGTCGTAACTGACATCGCCTCGTTCTACTCCAAGAATAGTCACAATACCTACGGTTGCAAATCTTTTTAACGACACGTGTGCCAGCGCCCTTACGCAACAATGCGCGGCCAAATCCCATCGATTGCATGTTGAAGTTCCGTGCTAGTCTTTGCACGCCGTTTGTCCAGATATTCCTTGGCGCCTCCCCATGACGAGTATAGCCTCCTCAGCCATACCCCGGACGATGGGGGTCAGGCCTGGCATTTCGGTCGTATGCCTTGGTGAACCTTTCCTGTCGCGGCAACTCGTACAAACAGAGCCCCTTTCCCGCTTGACGTTTATCCTCAGTTTGCCCTATATAGCTGAACTAACTTGGGCTGGGTCCTTCGATCCCGTCACATCTTTGGTCCCACACCATCGCCCGGACTGGCTCTCCCCAGCCGGGCGCGTGAGTATCGAGCTGGCATTAGAAGGTTGTATAGATTGAATGGCCTGACCCTGCCACTCCTCCGCTTGGTCGAAAACACGTTAATGTCTTTGGTTGCTTATCCTATTCGGAGGGATTTGCAAGGCCGTGCCTTCGCTGCCGAAGCTTTTTCAGTGCCGACTCCTCGAGTTGACGGATTCTTTCTCGGGTGAGGCCGAATACTTTTCCGGTTTCTTCCAATGTATATTCCGCTTTCTCTCCGATGCCGAAGCGCATGCGGATAATCTTTTCCTCCCGCGGGCCGAGGGTCGTCAATATTTTTTGGGTCTCGCGTTGAAAGTCCAGAGAAATGGCCGTCGGCTCGGGGCCGGGAGCGTGATCGTCCATGATCAAATCGCCGAGGGAGGTTTCGCCATCCACTCCCGTCGGCGCTTCCAGCGAAACCGGTTCTTTGACCAGCTGACGGACAGCCGCGACCGCTTTCAGGGGTAGCGCCATTTCCGCAGCTATTTCCTCCAAAGTCGGCTGGCGGCCGAGATCGCTTACGAGCATGTGTTCCGCCACGGTGAATTTTCTTGCCAGCTCAACCATGTGAACCGGGATGCGAATGGTCCGCGATTGGTCCGCCAAAGCCCGGGTCACGGCCTGGCGTATCCACCAACTCGCGTAAGTTGAAAACCTAAAACCCAGCCGGTGGTTGAATTTCTCTACCGCCCTCATCAGGCCGATGTTTCCTTCCTGGATCAAATCCTGAAATTGCAGGCCCCTGTCGCAATAATGCTTTGCGATGGTAACGACCAAGCGGAGGTTAGCCTCGATGAACCTTTTTTTCGCAAGGGCGACGCCCGCTTGCTTGTCGCCCGCGCTTGCCACCAGCCGCCGTATTTCCGCCGCGGGCATGCCCATTGCCGCTTCGATCGCGTGAAGCGCCCGTGTCTTTGGTTTTCCAAAGTTCACCCGTTCCGCCTTCCGCAGGTTTTCATAGATCCGTTTATGGCCGTCGACGATCACGGCAATCTGACCGCGGTTTAGATCGAGTCTCTGCAGGAATGTGGCAATCTTCTGCCTCTGGCGCACGAGACTCCGATCGAGTTTCCGGCGTTTGATCGCGCTCATCGAACTCTGGCGTTGTTCGGTCGTGCGTTCGTACCTGCGGGCCAGGTATTTGAGCCTTGCCATGCGGTTTCGGAAGCGGCTCTGAATGATCTTGTCGTTAATCGTGGCATTTACCACTGCATCGGCTGGCTCGCCTATCACCTCGCGCGCATCCACGAGCCCGGCAGCGACCTTCTTTCCCACGTCGAGAATCCAGCGAAGCGCGAACAGGGAAGACAACGCCTCCGCGGCGATCTGCGCCTCGCCTTCCGCTATGCCCATAGCCAGTCCAAGCTCTTCTTCGCGACTCAGAATGCGTATCGGTCCTATTGCGCTCAGATATGAGAAGACGGAATCCGTGCGCTGCCCTGAAGTATCGATGTCGCTATCAGCCTCGGGGTCTTTCGCGTCTGGTAGCCCGTCGAACTGATTTTCATGGTCTAGCAGTTGAGGGAAATCCGAGCCGCTTTCGTGAGAACGCTCCCGCAAGCCACTATAGGCAAGATCAAAGGACTCGTGCGGGGAAGATTTACGGCGTTTGCGGTAGAAGCGGTTAAAAGTATTCATTTCGTGTATCCCAGGAGGACAATTAATACCTTAGACTGCGCCGGCAATTTCTGCAACGAGGTATTAAGACTCAAAGCCCGAGCTCGCGCCGAACGATCTTTGTTCCTTCGACCATGGCCTTGAGCTTGGGCAGCGCGATCCAGCGCGGCGTCGGATTGAAGCCGCAGTCAGCCGCCGGGGTCAGTTCTGGGGTCTTTCGGTTCCAGACAATCTTGGCAGAGTGACGCTTTCGGCTTCTTGGTCGGATAGCGCCGCTAGTCCGTGATTCACGCCACGCGTTTCCGCAGCAGATTTTTCTCTTCACGCACTTTGAAAGATCTGGCCACTGATGCACTCCTCCGTGTGTGATGTCCGTCTGCTCGATCCCTGGCATTCCCAAGCGACGCTGGCGCTTGCCGCAATTGCGCAAGTACGCAACTATGGCCGTGGGGGGTGTGGCCGAATCGATGAACTCCGATTTCGGAAGCAACAAAGCAACGCTATCACCTCCCCCTTGCCAACCTTCCGGCACTTGAATAGAATTCCTCTCGCTATACATCTTGCTTCCATTTTAGGTAAGGAGGTAGACGCAACTTATGAAAGACGAAAGAAACGAAGGGCTTGAGCTCACCGAAGCTCAGATTGCAGTTCACTGGAAGGAAGAAGAGTACTACCATCCGTCAGCGAAGTTTATTGGTCAGGCCAATGCCTCTGATCCGGATATTTTCGAGCGCTTTAGTGAGAAGAATTTTCCTGAATGCTTCAAGGAGTATGCTGATCTGCTCTCCTGGGATCAGTATTGGCATACGACGCTTGATACCAGCAACCCCCCTTTCTGGAAGTGGTTTGTCGGCGGAAAGTTAAATGCGTGTTACAACTGTGTGGACAGGCACTTGGAGAAGAATAAAAGCAAAGCTGCCTTTGTCTGGGTACCAGAGCTAGAGGATGAGCCTACCGAGACCATAACTTATGAGGAGCTTTATGTAAGAGTGAACGAGTTCGCTGCCCTTCTCAGAGACCTTTGCGGAGTTAAGGCCGGCGATAGGGTAACGTTCCATTTGCCGATGGTGCCGGCACTGCCGGTCTCGATGCTGGCTTGTGCCAGGCTCGGCGTCATCCACTCTCAAGTATTTGGCGGATTCAGTGGCGCAGCCTGCGGGGGGAGAATTGCGGATTCCGGCAGTCATATTCTCGTCACTATGGATGGCTACTACCGAAATGGTGAACTGCTCGATCAAAAAATCAAAGCCGACGAAGCGGTCGAAGTGGCGGCGAAGGAGGGCGTTCATGTTGATAAAGTCCTGGTTTGGAGGCGTTATCCTGGAAAGTATTCCTCCCCGACGCCCATGGTGAAGGGTCGGGATTACTTCGTTGATGATTTGCTCAAA
>VBOG01000102.1 GCA_005877815.1 Nitrospirota bacterium | reverse complement strand
CAGTGCACCGGAGATTGCGCTGCTTCTCGACGTGATTCTTGACGAGCCGCCCGGTATGGTGGAACTCGTCAAGAACTGGATCGGCGCGCCCGAGGACCGCCCACGCGCTCCGGGTCTCAACGCTTGCTGAAATCGAACGGGTCCTGTCACTGCGGGGAACCTGTTGCTCTTTGCGCGGGTACTGTTGCCGCATCACCCAAACGTGCTCGTATCGTTTCGCCGTCGCAGCCCCGCAGACTCGTCTGCACGCCACTCGCTCCGCTTGGGTCCCATGCGGCACCACCCGCAAACAGTCGTTAACAAAGTTTCCTCATGTTGTTGAAGCCGGAGACCTGCGGGGAGAGAGCATCGTGAGCATACGTGCGTCGGGCTCGCCGGCGCCCTTCCGAGGAACGTCCAGGCGAGACCGACCAACGGACGGCATTAGGGGAACGAGATGGTCTTGTCGCATCCGGCCGACGGCGGAAATAGCATGAGGGAACTACATCCCCTCCAAGGACTTCAGGCTGTCGCCGATACTCTCCGCTTCGGTGAGAACGCGACCGAGAGGAAGAACACGGCGGTGGCCAGGAGGACGATGGCCGGGCCGGTCGGCAGGTCATACTGGAATGACAGGAGGACCCCAATTGATGAAACAAGCACGCCAATGATCACCGAGTAGGCCATCATGCCTTTCAGGCTGGCGGTCAACTGATAGGCGGTGGAAGGTGGGATGAGCAATAGCGCGAAAATAAGGATCGCGCCGACGGTCTTCAGCGACACCACGATCGTGAGCGCAACGAGCGTGAGGAGCAGGTAAAACAAGCGCCGCGCCGGCACGCCCGATGCTTCGGCCATTTCCTGATCGAAGGCGATGAAGAAGAACTCTTTCGAGAACAGGAGGGTCGTGCCGACGACGAGGCACACCAGGAGACCAGTGAAGAGCAACTCCTCGTCAGTCACCGACAGAATGCTTCCGAACAGATAGCCGTACACTTCAGCGTTGTAGGATTTCATCAGCCCGATGAAGAGAATCGCGAGAGCCATCGTCGCCGTATAAAAGATCCCGATGCTCACGTCGAGCTTCATCCGGCCGCGCTCTTCCAATGCGCCGGTGATCCACACGGTCCCGACCCCGAACGCCAACGCGAGCGGCATCGGCGGCAAGCCCGCGAGGTATGCCAGCGTCACGCCCGCGAATGCCGCATGGGCGGTGCCGGCGCCGATGAAGGCCAAGCCGCGTAGAACGACGAAGACGCCGATGACTGCGCACAGGCCCCCGGTGAGCGATGCGGCGAGCAGGGCCCGCTGAAGGAAACCAAGAGCAATGAATTCCGTCATCGGAGGGCGACGCTACGCGTGGTGGTGATCGGCTACGATCACGTGGCCGGATTCCGTTGTCAACGCCTCAGGTCCATACACCCTCGCGAGATTCTCTTTGGTGAGGACCTCCTTCGCCGGGCCAATGGCGTACAGGCGCGTCTTGAGCAGAGCGAGACGATCCACCAAAGGGGCCACGAGGTTGATGTCATGCGAGACGAGTACCACCGTGAGGTGCAGGTCGCGATGCAGATGGCGGATCAGGTCCAGGACGCTGTGCTGGGTCGGCGTATCGATGCCGGTCGTCGGCTCGTCAAGCAACAACACCTGTGGATGCTGGGCAAGCGCCCGTGCGATGAACACCCGCTGCTGTTGGCCGCCCGAGAGTGATCCAAGCGGCCGGTCCATGACGTCCACCATGCCAACATCCTCGAGCGCCTGACGCACGATCTCGCGGTCGAGCTTGCTTGCCCGAACCCTTTTGCGGCAAGTATCCGATGCGCGCGCGATGATGGCACCGAAGTTCCTGGCAGGCGCAGTCGAAGATTTGCAGCCCGCCGCGTACCGGCGTCAGGAGTCCCAGGATGGCCCGCAGCAACGTCGTTTTTCCGGATCCGTTCGGTCCGATGATCCCGATGAATTCCCCATCCTCGATCTCGAAGGTGATGTCCTCCAGCGCGGCGTGATAGGGGTATCGGAACGTTGCGTGATCGAACCGGATCAGCGGCTTTCCGTGATAATGATCCTCATGGTGGGGATGCGTATGTTCCACGAAGGATTCCTTCAGGCCTGCGCCGTCACGATTCGAGCGCGGCGATGAGCCGCGTGACATCGTATTCAAGCATTGCGAGGTAGGTCTCCGTTCCCTTGATCGCGCCCGGCAGGGGGGACAGCACGACGAGGTGCGCGCCCGTCTCGCTCGCCAGCGTCCTCGCGACTTTTTGATTGAGTTGCGGCTCGGAGACGATCACTTTGATGCGCTCGGTCTTGATGCGACGTGCGAGGGTGGCGAGGTGCGCCGCGGAGGGTTCCAAGCCGATCTGCCGGACAATCTCTCCTTCGATCCGAAATCCGAAACGGCCGGCGAAATATGGCCATGCGGCATGGTGAGTGACGATCCGCCGGTCTTGTAATGCCGAGACGCGGACCTGTAGGGCTTTTTGGGTCTCATCAATGGCGCGGAGGTACCGCGTGAGATTCTCGCGATAGGCCTCCTGATGCGCCGGGTCCACGGCCGTCAGCCCTTCCGCGATATGGGCCGACATGATCTTGGCATTTTCGGGGTCCAGCCAAATGTGCGGGTTTCCGTGATCGTTCCCGCCTCGCGGCGTGTCTTGAATGAGAAGGACGCCCTGCGACGTCGTGACGACATGGAGATGAGGATTCCCGGCATTCTTGACCATGCCGCTCACCCAGACCTCCAGTCCCAGGCCGATTTCCAGCAGCAGACGAGCCTGCCCCAGGGCTTTGAGGTCGCTGGGTTTCGGTGAATAGCTATGTTCGCTCTCGAACCCTGAAATCAGCGTGGTGACGGTGACATGATCGCGGCCGACTTGCTCGGCGAATTCCTTGAGAATGGGTAAGGTCGCGACGACTTTGACGGGTGCCGCGTGCACCGCGGAGAGCAACAACGCCATCACGGCGAAGGCAAGCATGACGCCCTTAAACATGCGCGGAACCTAGCATCCCCTTTCGATTAATGTCAACGCGAGCAGATGGATTTGGCATGAGCAGGCAACTGACAAGATGTAAGAACTCTTTCTTGAACAATCCCTCACTATGGCATTCTCGGATAACTCCTGAAAACACAGCAATGGTAAATATGATAGTTCTCTCGCAATTGTTCTCTTTCTGTCGGATTTTTGTTGTGCTATACTTCGAGCTTCCACTTTTATTCAGTGTCTATTCAACACAGAGTTTGGATCAATGGGAAGCCCGCAACCAACAGAAACACGTTCTTGGGTAATCATCGCCATTCCGGATCCCGGAATATGCGCCAAATGGACGGACGCCATCCAGAAGAAGTTCGCCGTCCATGTCGTCGCCGACCGCGCTGCGCTTGAATGGAGCATGGCGAACTTGAAGCCAGCTGTCCTCGTTCTTGATCTGTCCTTCCCAAAACTTGGCAGGGGAGGCGCCGTTTCCACGCTTCACCAGCTCAGTCCGGCCACGAAGACCATCATCCTGAGCAAAGCGCCCGACGAAAAGGAAGGCGTCTTCATGCTGAAGTCGGGCGCGAAGGGCTATTGTAAGAACGATATTGATCCCGTCCTTATCAAAAAGGTCGTGGCGATGGTTCCGAAAGGCGAGATTTGGGTCGAGAGAAAGCTGATCCGCCACTTGATTCAAGAAATGGCATCGCTCACGAGGCGCGCTCCGAAAGAGTCGGCCACCGGAACGAATCATTTGGATCATTTGACTCCCCGAGAACGGGAAATTGTCCATCAAGTTGCTGGAGGTGCGAGCAACAAAGAAATTGCCAATCGGTTGAATGTCACGGAAGCAACCATCAAGGCGCATTTGACCGCCGTGTTCAGAAAGCTCGGTCTTTCAGACCGCTTGCACCTTGCCTTATTCGTCAACAATCGCCAGTAAGGCGCTGTAAAGGTTTGCGTGGTTTCCACAGTGACAAAAAACATGACAGTTTTTCCGACCAACGATCCGGCCTACTCTCACGATGCACGTAACATAATTCATTGAATATCCAAAGTTTCTTGGGTTCCATGGGTTATTATGGCAATCCGACCATGAAATTGTTGCAGAGGACACTGTCCTAGAACGTATACAGACTGCGAAGTAGGCTCCATTTACCGATATTAATGTCAAGGGCTTAACACTTAAGCATGGCCTTTGCTTGTGAGGACAGAAGCTGCATCAATCTGAGGTCGCGCTCAAATTGCCTATCACGGTCTTAATCGCAGACGGTAAGGCATCGGTCCGTACAGCTTGCGCCAAGATTCTCAAACCCGAAAAAGGCATTCGGGTTGTTGGTGACGCCGCGAGCGGCCCGGCAGTTCTTGCGGCCGCAATGAAACTCAAGCCCAGCATCTTACTGTTGGATCTGACATTGACGAATACAAAAAACGGCAAGTCATTGCTGACCACGATTTGCGGGCGCCTCCCCCATACCACGGTGATTCTCCTCACCCAACCTTCCTCTGAACGCCGCATACTTGAGGCCTTGTGTTGCGGTGCCCGTGGCTACATCGCTATGAAATCTCTTCGAATGTTCCTGCCGAAAGCGGTGCGAGTCGTCCATTCCGGAGAGGCTTGGGTCCCACGAAAAATGGTCGCAAAAATCCTTGACCGCCTTATGAGCCTCACCAGTCAAACGCGATAAGGAAGCCCCAAAAAATAGGCGGCACCTTTTTTCTGATCCTGCTCGTAATTTTGTCATAGATTTCCCTGCCTTTAGCATTCTCCATCAGACTTAAGTCCAACAGCACTAACGTCCAATAGACGCCCCTCGATCGTGCGGGGTACAACACTCCCCTCACTAGGCCTACGTGTTACGAACTCGGGATGAGCTTTCACCATGCAGAAGAAACGTCACAAATGAAGAAATCGTGCCGATAACCATTGTTATTGCCGATGGCGAGGATGCGTGCCGCGCGACCTGCCAGCGCATTTTGGAGTCGGAAAAGGACATTCAGATTGTGAAAGAGGTGCGCAGCGGTAATGAAGCCCTCCAAGCTGCCATGAAGTTCCGGCCCGATATCCTGGTGCTCGATTCGAACCTATTGGGAGTCAATGGTTCTTTTTTTCTTCCGAGTCTCATTGAGACCGTGCCGAAAACCAAGATGATTCTTCTGACTCGGCGATCGTCCGAGCAGCGCATCCTGAATGCACTTTCTTATGGCGCGCGCGGCTATATCGCGATCGCGCAGACGTCTCTGCAGGCATTCCTTGCGAAGCGGTTCGGGTTGTGTGTGCAGGAGGGTCATGGGTGCCGCGAAAGATGCTCGGCAAGATTCTGGAGCAACTCGTGACGCTCATGAGCCGACAGCCAGTCACGAAACCAAATTCTCGAACATCGAATCGTATTCAATAATTTATCAGGAAGAATGGAGACAGCCATGAATTACAAAAGTAATAATGCTGGGTTGCTGTCGACGGAGTCCAGAGAGACGTTCGCGCCCCCGTCCTCCCTTCCGTACCAACTTCACGCGGACCAGTCGGTCTCGTTCTTTCAGCACATCTTTCGGACGCGTCCTGCCGCGCGCGTCAATGGGAGGCCGATACGGGAGAGCGATCAGACCGACGCCCGCCGGCCCAGCCGCTTGGAAACATGGGCCTATGCCGTCGAGAGGTTGGTGCACAGAACGGACCGGCGACGCCGCGTACTTATTTTGGGCAGCGGGTTGCTCGCGGACGGAATTCTCGTGCAGCTTCAAAGCGACGCCAAAGTCTCTTTTTATTCTCCGGTGGTTTCCTCAAAGCACGGGGAGTCGAACGGAAAGAGGCTGGCTGACTTTAGTCAACTGGGAGAAATTCTCGAGCGCGAACGAGTGGATTGCATCGCGGTGGCGATGGCCGAGCGCAGAGGCACACTTCCGATCGACCAACTCTTGGCTTGCAAGCTCAGAGGAATCCGCGTGGAAGATGGAACAGCCTTTTATGAAAAGATCAGCGGCAAGATTCCGTTGGCGGGACTGAACCCAAGCTTTCTGATCTTTAACGAGGGGTTTCGCTGGCCAACACAGGCCGCAAAACGAGGAATTGACTTGCTGTTTTCTGCTCTTTGTCTTATGCTCGCAGCACCGATCTTTCTCGTACTGCCGATTCTCATAAAGCTTACTTCTCCTGGGCCGGTCTTCTACCGCCAGGAGCGCATCGGTCTGAACGGCGGCCGTTTTTCCATGTTGAAGTTCCGCTCGATGGTGGCGGATGCGGAAAGCCATGGGCGTGCTGTCTGGGCCGTCGAGGGCGACACGCGAGTGACGTGGCTGGGCGGGTTCATGCGGAAGTTCAGGCTGGATGAACTCCCTCAGCTGGTGAACGTGTTTCGCGGTGAAATGAGCTTCGTCGGTCCACGGCCCGAGCGGCCAGAATTTGTGGGGTCATTGTGCGACATCATCCCATACTACTCCTTGCGGCATACCGTGAAACCAGGGATTACTGGGTGGGCACAAGTCATGTTCCGTTATGGCGCATCGCAACAGGAGTCGCCCGAGAAGCTGCAATATGACCTGTACTACATCAAGAAGATGTCCATCGGACTCGACTGCCGCATCTTTCTCAAAACGTTCCGTACCGTTTTCTTCGGAGTGGGGGCACGGTAGGCAGAATAGTCTTGCACCGCCTTTCTTCGTCAAAGAACGTGTCCGTGGCTGAATCTCTCTTCTGGATATCTCTTTCGGTTATCGGATACACGTATGTCGGGTATCCTCTGATTCTCTGGCTATGGTCGCAGCACAGGACTCGGCCGGTGAATAAGAAACCATTCGCTCCGTCTGTTTCCGTTGTCATTGCTGCCTGCAACGAAGCTCCCCACGTCGGCTTGCGAATCGAAAACATTCTCGGTTTGGACTTTCCGACCGAGCGATTGGAAATCATCGTGGTCTCCGATGGTTCCACCGATGGAACGCCGGACATTATCAATAGGTATGCCGGAGATCGAGTGCGGCTGATTGCACTGGCCGAGCGCAGGGGAAAGGCAGCGGCACTGAATGTCGGCGTTGCGCAGGCAAAGGGTGAGATCATCGTGTTCAGCGACGCGCGGCAAACCTTCGACAAGGGGGCCATCAGAGAACTCACCGCGAACTTCCAGGATCCCCAGGTCGGAGCCGTCAGCGGTGAATTGGTGCTGATGGAACCGTCTGGAATGGCGCGGCACAACACCGGATTGTACTGGCGGTATGAGAAATGGATCAGGAAGGCCGAAAGCCGGGTTGATTCGGTGATCGGAGCCACCGGTGCGATCTACGCGATTAGGAAATCACAGTTTGTGCCCCTCCCGATAGGGACATTATTGGACGATGTGATGATTCCTATGCGGATTGCGTTGCAACGGTATCGTGTTCTATTTGAGGAGAACGCGCTCGCTTACGATACACCGTCCGCCAGTGTCGAACAAGAATTCCAGCGGAAGGTCAGAACACTGACAGGTAATTATCAATTGCTATTTTTGATGCCTGAACTCTGGTCTCCCATGCACAACAGACTTTTTTTCCAATACTTCTCCCATAAAGTCACCCGCCTGTCGGCGCCTTTTGCTCTCATGGCTCTTTTTATCTCAAGCCTTATTCTGATGAGAGGCATCTATGCGGTCGGGTTCGTGTTGCAAACCCTCTGTTACGGACTTGCGTGGGTTGGATGGCAGGTACGTTACAAGCCATGGCGGACGCCGGTTATCTCTCTTCCATTGACTTTCGTGATGATGAATTGCGCTGCTCTGCTTGGCCTGGTGCAGTTTCTACGCGGGCTGCACAATGACCGCGCGGGACTAAATCTGTGGGCGAAAGGCTGAAGTTTCGATGAAAATCATAAACGTTGTAGGGGCTAGGCCGAATTTCATGAAAGCCGCTCCTGTCATGAAAGCATTGCACCGGGTACAAGGATTCGAGCTCATGCTCGTGCACACCGACCAGCACTACGATGAGAACCTGTCAAAAATATTTTTCGATGAACTTGGATTGCCGAAACCTGATGTCCACTTGGGAGTCGGTTCCGGGACGCATACCTGGCAGACCGCTGAGATCATGATGCGATTTGAAAAGGTCATTCAACAGGAAAAGCCATCCCTGCTGATTGTGTATGGTGATGTCAATTCAACGATTGCGTGCGCACTTGTCGCAGCGAAACTTAACATTCCAGTGGCGCATGTTGAGGCAGGGCTTCGCAGTTTCGACCGCACGATGCCCGAAGAGATCAATCGTATCCTGACGGACCACCTGTCCACATATATGTTCACGACTGAGCTCAGTGGGAATCAAAATTTGGTGAGTGAGGGCATCGCAGCCGACCGTGTGTTTTTCGTTGGCAATGTTATGGTTGATACACTCTTCAGGCTGCGACCGGTCGCCATGGCGTCAACAATTCTCAAAGAGCTCGATGCCGAGCCCCAAAAGTATGGTCTATTAACGTTGCATCGTCCTGCGAATGTGGACGACCGCGAGACGTTGAATGAGATCTTAGAGGCCATTGTCTCCATTGCGAAGACAATGCCCGTTTTCTTTCCCTGCCATCCGCGAACAAAGGCAAGGCTTGAAGAATCGAAACTCGATTGCAAAGGGGTTCGATTTCTCCAGCCTCTTGGCTATTTAGACTTCCTGTGTCTGATGAGTCAGGCGCGGCTGGTTCTGACGGATTCAGGAGGAATACAGGAAGAAACAACAGCCCTGGGGATTGCCTGTCTGACGCTTCGGGACAATACAGAACGCCCCGTGACGATTGAGAAAGGTACAAATGTTCTTGTGGGTACCTCGCGAGCGCGGATCCTTGCTGCAAGTGAAAAAGTTTTCAACGGCAATATTGAGAGAAAAAGAGACCTGCCTGAACTCTGGGATGGACGAGCAGCTGAACGCATTGCAACGATTCTACAGAAGCAACTGACTCCTGCCACTCATGAACAGGTAATTCAGCCCTCATGAAGAAAGTTCTGATTGTGACCTATTACTATCCACCGAGTCCTCCTGTGGGTGGCGTCAGGCCAAGCAAGTTCGCGCGCTTCCTATCTGAGTTTGGATGGGAACCTATTGTCCTTGCCGTCGCCGATCCCACGGCCACCGAGGCACTCACTCCGAATGCCAACGTCGAGGTTTACCGTGTGTCAGAGTGGCCTCACCCGCTAAAGACGTATTATCGCATCATGGAACAGCGTGCCCAGAAGAGAGGACGAGTCGAAGAGTTCATGCTCCAGATGAGTCCGCGGTATGTCGTCGCCATGTCTCGTCCGAAGCGGGGGATTGCCCGAGTCAAACGATGGCTTGTGAGTTTCATGCGTCTCCCTGATGAAGAGCTAGGCTGGCTGATCCCGGCGATCTTGAAGGGCATTAAGCTTATCCGGGAGAAAAAGATCACGCATCTCGTTACGACGGCCCCTCCGTTTACGAGCCAGCTTGTGGGATTGGCCATTAAGCGCTTTACGGGCGTGCGCTGGGTGGCTGATTTCCGCGATCCATGGTCGTTAAGGGACAAATACACAGCTTCCGGTAATCGTATCACGGATGCTTTAGAATTACGGCTCATTCGATCCGTTATGAAGTTTGCGGATATTGTGCTTTCTGTCAGCTCCCCTATGACGGAACAATTGAAGAAGGAACATCCAGATCTGGATCCTGATAAATTTGTGACGTTGACGAACGGTTTTGATCCGTCTGATTTTGCCAGTCTGCAGCATTCCCGGCCGATGTCGGGCCAGACTCTATTTTCGTATATAGGAGAATTTGCTTACGGTAGGACGCCGGCGACATTTCTTCGCGCTCTCAAGAGCTTGATTGATGACGGAACCCTGAATCGAGCTGAAGTCAGAGTCAAGTTTGTGGGGACTGTGGCTTTTGCAGAGGGGCAATCGGTCACTGAGATGGTGCGGAGCTTTGGGCTGGAAGAGATTGTGAGTATGGAGCCACTCGTTCCCAGGCGCCAAGCATTGCAACGGGCCTTAGAGTCCCAGGTCCTTTTGGTCTTGACGGAGCAACATTCCTTCGCGCTTACCTTTAAGCTCTTCGATGCGCTGGCGGCAGGAGCAACAATCCTCAATATTGGGTCCAAAGGGGCAGTTGCTGACGTCCTTGCAAAGACAGGACGGGGAATTGCCGTGGAACATACTAATGTGGCTGAGATTCGAAACGGCATCCTTGAGTGCATTAAGCGGAGCCGGTCTGGAGAGGGGCAGAGAAGCCCTGAGCCCTGGAATGACCCATCCATTCAGGCCTTCAATTTTCAATGCTTGACGCGGGAATTGGCAAAGATTTTAAACGGCCTGGATGAAAAGACTTCTGGACTGGACCGGCGCGAGGGAGCCACTGATGCAAATGCAAAGCCGGACGGACTCGGGGGTGCGGTAGCATGAAACAGATGAAAACGGTCGCGTGTATCGGTTCGGGATACTGGGGTAAGAACCTCGTGAGGAACTTTCATGACCTCCACGCGCTTGCCGCGATCTGCGACAGCGACGAAGATAAGCTCCGAGCCTTCAAACAGCAGTACCCCGAGTGCCCGGTGCTCAGCTCCTACGTGGAAGTCTTGAAGGACGAGTCCCTGCGTGCGGTGGCCATCGCCACGCCGGCAGAGACCCATGCGGGGATGGTGCGGGAGGCTCTGGTTGCGGGCAAGGATGTGTTCGTTGAGAAGCCCTTATGCCTTTCCGTGAAGGAAGGGGAGGAGCTGGTCGCACTGGCCCGTCAGCAAAAGCGAATCCTCATGGTCGGACATCTGCTGTGGTACCACCCCGCGGTTCTCAAACTCAAGGAACTGATCGACGCTGGAGAACTTGGCCGCATCCAATACATCTATTCGAACCGTCTCAACCTGGGAAAAATCCGCCGCGAAGAAAATATTCTGTGGTCTTTCGCCCCCCATGACCTTTCGGTCATCCTGGGGCTGCTGGGAGAGATGCCCGACAGAGTGCAGGCGCAAGGGGGCAACTACCTTCATCAGCAAATCGCAGATGTCACCACCAGTTTGCTGTCGTTTCCCAGTGGCGTGAAAGCGCATATCTTTGTTTCCTGGCTCCATCCCTTTAAAGAGCAGAAGCTGGTTGTGGTGGGTGACCGCAAAATGGCGGTCTTCGATGATGTGGATAAAAAGGATAAACTGCTCCTTTATCCGCACTCCATCGAGTGGAAAAATCACATTCCGGTGGCAAACAAGGCCGATGCCCAACCCGTCCCATTGGACGAGGGAGAGCCTCTTAGGGCCGAATGTCTGCATTTTCTGGACTGTGTCCGCACTCGTGCGAAACCACGGACTGACGGCGAGGAAGGACTGCGGGTACTGACCGTGCTCCAGCAATGCCAAGACGCGTTGGGCCATAACTTCCAATCCACGCCCTCCGCTTCGGCCAAGGCTCCACGCGGATATATGGCCCACGAGTCCGCATTCATCGACGACGACGTTGAGATCGGTGAAGGCACCAGTATCTGGCACGTGTCGCACGTCTTGAAGGGCTCGAAGATCGGCAAAAACTGCAAGATCGGGCAGAATGTGGTGATTGGGCCCAATGCCATCATCGGCAATGGCGTCAAGATTCAGAACAATGTGTCCGTATACGAAGGCGTGACATTGGAAAATTACGTTTTCTGCGGGCCTTCGATGGTGTTCAGCAATGTTTTCAATCCTCGCAGCGAAATCCCGCGTATGGGCGAACTCAAGCCGACGCTGGTTCGGCAGGGCGCCACCTTCGGAGCTAATTGCACGATCGTCTGCGGCATTATCGTGGGACGGTATGCCTTTATCGGGGCCGGGGCGGTGGTGACCAAAGACGTGCCTGATCATGCGCTGATGGTAGGGAATCCCGCGCGTGTCATCGGCTGGATCTGTGCGTGTGGAGAGAAGCTGGTACTGGACGGCTCCGAGGCGGAATGCTCTGTCTGCGGGAAACATTACCGCAAGATCGGAGAAGGAGTGCAGCTCGTATGAAAGTTCCTTTGCTCGATCTGAAAGCGCAACATGATCCCATTCAGCAGGAACTCCTAGAAGCGATTGCCCAAGTCATCCAGAGTCAGGCTTTCATTCTCGGCCCGGACGTTCCGAAGCTGGAAGAACGCATCGCTTCCTATTGCCGGGCGCAATTCGGAATTGGCGTCTCATCAGGATCGGACGCCCTGCTTGTTTCTCTTATGGCTTTGGATGTCGGACCCGGCGATGAAGTCATTACGACACCCTACTCGTTCTTTGCGACGGCGGGAGCGGTTTCCCGACTTGGCGCGAAGCCCGTTTTCGCGGATATTGATCCGCTGTCCTATAACCTCGATCCCGGCAAGGTCAAACATAAGATTACCTCTCGAACAAAGGCGATCATTCCTGTCCATCTGTACGGACAGTGTGCCGACATGGCTCCTATCCTGGCCCTTGCAGCAAGGCACTCCCTGGCCGTCGTCGAAGATGCCGCCCAAGCGATCGGCGCGGAATACCGTGACGGCCGACGGTCATGCAGCATGGGAACCATGGGTTGCCTATCATTTTTCCCGAGCAAGAACCTCGGTGCGTTTGGCGATGGCGGGATGGTGATTACCAATGATCCGAAACTCGCCGAGAGGATCCGGGTTCTGCGTGCTCACGGGAGCAAGCCCAAGTACTATCACAAACTGATCGGAGGGAACTTCCGCCTGGATACCCTCCAAGCCGCGGTGCTGAATGTGAAATTGAACTACCTGGATGGTTGGACCAAGCGACGCCGGGGGAATGCGGACCAGTACCGGCTGTTACTTAAGAAGAGCGGACTTCTTGAAAGGGCGGGTGTAGTCCTTCCGGAGGCCATGTATGCGGGAACCAGCGCGGTCAATGACCATATCTACAATCAGTTCGTCCTTCGAGTTCCCAATCGGGATGGCCTGCGGGAGTTCTTGAAGCAGGAAGGGATTGGTACCGAGGTGTATTATCCGGTGCCCTTTCATCTTCAGGAATGTTTCCGATCTCTCGGATACAAAGAAGGTGATTTCCCCGAGGCAGAGCGGGCGGCGAAGCAGACCGTCGCGTTACCGATCTATCCTGAGCTGACACAAGAGACACAGAGGGAAGTAGTGGAAAAGATTAAAGAGTTTTGCAAGGTGTGAGAGTGCCAATTGCATTGGTCCTCACCGCACATTGGAAAGGCAAGATCAACCTACGATGAGTTCAGGGTGGTCGGCTGACTTTAGTTACAACTATTTCAGGCGGATCTTAGAAGCCATACGGGTTAATTTTAACCCCCATCTGCTTTCGCAAGCGCCGCGGATCGAACCGGCTGGAGGAAGGCCTAAGATCATTGTCCGGCATGACGTTGATGTGTCACTACGACACGCGTTGAGGATGGCAGAAATAGAGAATGCGTTCGGGATATGTGCAACCTATATGTTCATCCCAAACAGTCTGTTGTATTGTCTGGAAGATTCCACATCTCGGGATGTGCTCAGACAGCTAATCAGCATGGGTCACGAAATAGGACTTCACTTTGATGTGAGTAATGAGGTTCGCAGCCCCGATTGCGAGGTCAGCCAGGTAGAATCCCAAATAGATGCCGCTGCCAGACAAATAGAATCTATCACTGGTATGCCGGTCCAGTCCATCTCGTTTCATCGACCCCTCCAACAGTTTCTGCGCGGGCCTGTAATTGTATGTGGTCGGACTAATGCTTACTCAGGCCAGCTCATGAATTGGTATATGTCAGATTCGAAAGGGTGCTGGAGGGAAGGAGAGCCTTTGCCAAGACTCACTAGGCCCGAAAAGCCCTTGCTGCAACTGCTGATCCACCCCATCTGGTGGGGAGAAAAACACGGCTTACCGGAAGACAGCCTGCAGGAGTTTTTTGAAGGTGAAACACGGGGGAAACCTTCCGAATTTGTGAGAGCATTTGATGGAGCTCTGGCGAGCACAGTACCTGCAGTTCGACGGAGGGATGTTCAGGGGATACCGCATTCGAATCAGATCGGCCAAAGCAGGGGGATGCCATGAAGTGCGGAAACTTTGATACAAATGCTACGGCTCTGAAACAGAGAATTCAAACGCACGAGCGATATGGTGCGAATGATTTAAACACATGGATCTTTGATCATTTTCAGCTACAGGAAGGTCTCTCAGTTTTGGAGCTTGGTTGCGGGACAGGCAAGCAGACATTGCCCATGGCCAAGTTGATCGGAAGTACGGGACATATAGTCGCAGTCGATATCTCTCAAGAGGCGTTGGAGTCCGTGTTCCGGTCTGCACAAGAGTTGAAGCTCGAAAACCGAATCAGCGTAGTCTGCAAGGGCATTGATGGTATCGGGAAATATGTTCCGAAACCTGTTGATCGAGTCCTGAGCAGTTATTCATTGTATTACGCGGAATCACCGGATGCTGTCTTTCGGGATCTACACCGTCTTCTCAATCCGGAGGGCATTCTGTTCTTCTGCGGGCCTGCTAAGGACAACAACGACGAACTTAAACGTTTCCACTATTCGTTGGCCGGGACCCAGCCACCCAAGGATAGTGGGGCGGGTGAATTTATGGAAGGAACAGGACAACGTCTGGCGCGTGAATTGTTTGCGACCGTGGAAGTGTTCTCTTTCGACAATCCATTGCGATTCGATTCGGCGGATGCGCTCTATGCGTACTGGGCTGCCTATAACTTGTACGATGTGCGATTGGAGAATGAATTCAAGGCCATGGCGAAGCAGTATTTTCAATCGCAGCAGTGTTTTGAAACGATCAAGCGAGTAGTCGGGGTGCGTGCCGCTAAGCGGGCGTGAGCTGAATGGAACCGCAAGCCATGAAACTAGTCACCGTAGTTGGCGCGCGTCCCCAGTTCATTAAAGCCGCGCCGGTTTCCCGCGCTATCAGGGCGCGTGAGCATCATGCCCGTAATAATCTCACGCGGATAACAGAAGTTCTTCTGCATACCGGCCAGCATTACGATGACAACATGAGCGAGGTGTTTTTTCGCCAACTCGATATCCCGAAACCCGATTATCATCTGGGAGTAGGATCTGGGCCTCATGGTGCCCAGACCGGTGAAATGCTGAGCAAGATCGAGGAAGTATTGGTGAAGGAGCGCCCCGACCTCGTTTTGGTCTATGGGGATACTAACTCCACGTTGGCTGCTGCCTTAGCTGCAGCGAAACTCAACATTCCGGTAGGACATGTGGAAGCTGGTCTGAGAGGAACTAAGCAGCGGATTCCCCAACGGTGGATTCCGGAAGAAATCAACCGGGCGGTCACAGATCATGTTTCTAGCCTATTGTTCTGTCCGACAGAAACTGCGGTCAAAAACCTCGTCCAGGAAGGCATCGTGAAAGGTGTACATCTTGTCGGCGATGTGATGTACGATGCTTTGCTTTACAACGTCAAGGTTGCCAATACGACATCCAAGATCTTAGTACGACTCAACTTGGCATCCCAGGAGTACTACCTGGCCACGGTCCATCGCGCTGAGAACACGGACGACTTGGATCGACTCAGCAGCATCCTCGAAGGCTTCCGGAAAATCAGCGAAGCGTATCCCGTCATTTGGCCGGTGCATCCACGGACCCGTAAAGTCCTGGAGTCATCTCCCTCAACATTCCTTAGGTCTCCGCTCTCCAGCGGCAAGGATGCTAGGCTACAGTTGATTGAGCCAGTCCCTTATCTGGACATGCTGGCATTGGAGAGCCACGCGCGATGCATCTTGACGGATTCAGGTGGCGTTCAGAAAGAGGCATATTGGCTGCGTGTGCCCTGCGTCACCTTGCGAGAAGAAACCGAATGGGTGGAGACTCTAGAACTGGGATGGAACAAGTTAGTGGGGACGAACCCGCAGGCCATGTGCGAGGCGGCCCATCGTCCGGTCCCTCCAGAACCCTCGGTGGAACCCTTCGGGAACGGCCGCACCGCCGAATCCGTCGTTGCTGTGATTACTTGCGCAAGCATGTCGTTGTAAAACGATATTACCAACGGCTGGACCGGTTGATTCCTAAGAAAAAAGCATTTTGGCGGGTCATGTGAGTGCATTAAGCGGAGCCGGTCTAAAGAAACTCAAAGAACGCTCGAACCTTGGGCGGGAGCTACGATTCAGCCTATAATTTTCAGACATTGACCGGCAGACTGGCGGAGCTGTTGGAAGGTCTTGATCCAACGAAAACCTCCAGCCTCGATGAACAAAGGATGAGATAATGCTTGGGCTGATGGTGGCTATTTCTCTATTTGCGGCCGCGTTGCTGGCCGCGGGCATCATCGTTATTCGTGCGGCCATGCAGAAGCACCTTGGGATTTGGCTGGGCGCGTATTTAAAGCAGCGATGGGGTCGTGATCGGGCTTTCAATCCATCGATACAGATGGGAGCCCTCCATATTCTGTTTTGCATAGTCGATCACTTCGAGCCGATCAGGATAGAGACTCCTCGCGAGAAGCATCGCGAGCGTATGCATCAGTGGTTGGATCGCTTTCCCGAGCTTGCCGTGAGGCACCGGGACTCCAATGGGAGACCCCTTCAGCATTCCTGGTTTTATCCCGGCGAGGAATACGACGCCGAGTTTTTGGATGATTTGGTGACCTTATGCAGTCAGGGTTTGGGTGAAATCGAGCTGCACCTGCATCATGGTCACGACGATGCGGAGGGCTTGCGCAAGAAGTTCCTTGCGGCCGTTGAACGTTTTGCAAAACATGGTGCGCTCGTGACCCAGGAAACGCCTCCACGCTATATGTATGGATTTATCCACGGAAATATGGCTTTGGCCAATTCCCGTAAGGATCCCAGCTTTTGCGGAGTCAATGAAGAGATCCGCATCCTGAAGGAAACCGGATGCTACGCCGATTTCAGCATGCCGACCGCACCATGTGTGAGCCAGACCAGAAAGGTCAATTCTATTTATTATGCGGCGAACATTCCGGGGCTGCCGAAGTCCCATAATTGGGGTGTGGACGTAGAGACCGGACGGCCTCCCTCGGGCGATCTCATGATGATTCAAGGTCCGCTGGCATTCGATTGGCATAACCGTAAGTTCGGTATTTTCCCCAGGATAGACAATGGTGAAATTCAACACTCGAGTCCTCCTACGCTCAATCGGGTCAAGAACTGGGTGCGGCAGCATGTCCATGTGAAGGGGAGGCCTGAATGGACAGTCGTAAAGGTCTCGTGCCATGGAGCTGAGGATCGGAACCGTGATGTGATGCTGGGAAATTCTGCGGACCAGATGTATTCGGACCTGGAAAGAGAGTACAGAGACCGCCCGGGGTATCGCCTTCACTACCTAACCGCGCGGGAGCTGTACAACATCATCAAGGCGGCCGAAGCAGGGATGACCGGTGATCCCAGCCTGTACCGGGATTATGTTATTCCGCCGTACTGTACGCATCGCAAGTAGCAACAGAATTCCTGGCATGCTGATAATTGTGCCGTGCTGAGCAATATTCTGACTTTGGACTTAGTTCGGAATTGAGCCTATGGTACTCAGCATCCATCTATTCACACTATTTCGAACTCAGAAGAAATGTTGCCAGGTCGCTCGGAAACGACTAATCCGGCGCTGAATCAGTGGCTTTCGGAAGAGTCCTTAGTCTGTTTTGGATCATTCTTAGGAAATGTACGATTATTTTCATCTCGGTTCGAACAACTTAGACTGTGTGTGCTCAATCTCAGGGTGATAGATAGTGTGAAGCTATCGGTTGGGGCTTCAAATGGTCGGTGTGAAACCTGCTACTCACCCTTTCATCTCGGAAAAATTTGTCCACGAACCAAGTCCTCATATGTGCTTCTGTTTCATTGGGCAATTACAAGACTAAAGGATCGTTATACTGGGTGCGCTGCTCAATGAGTAAAAAGTTATGAAAGAGCGAATAACAAAATCCATTTTTTGGATGGTGTTGTCTAGGGGAGGAGTACAGGCAATAAGCCTCGTGACCACACTCTTCATTGCACGGTTGTTGAGCCCTGAAGATTATGGACTGATGGCTTTGGCCGGAATTTGGGTATTCACGATCAGCTTACTCTCTGAGATGGGCCTCGGTGCCGCCGTCATTCAATTTCGCGATTTGGATCAGCGCGAACTCAATGCCTGCTTTTGGCTCACACTGATTATTGGGGTCGTAGGATACGGAACATTATATGCTGCTGCTCCCGCTATAGCTTCCTGGTTTGCCACGCCTCGGCTCACGGACGTCCTTCGAGTAGTTGGCTTGGCTCTGCCATTGCTTTCAATGCGGGTGGTCCCCGATGGTTTGCTGCGACAGCGTCTGGCACTAGATAGAATCTCGCAAATCGAAATGGCCGCTGCCTTAATCACTATCCCTGTCGCAGTGATTTTGGCATGGTCCGGCGCCGGTGTGTGGACGTTGGTCGCTGCTCAATTAGTTCAACAGATGTGCCAAACGCTCTCCATGTTTTATTTAGTGGAGTGGCGCCCGGGAGTACATATCGGGAGTGCGCGTCTGCATAAGATTTTACGATTCAGTGGAACGGTCACGGGCACACGCCTCGCTTGGGCAGCTTTTAAGCAAGCCGATAATGTGATCATCGGCAAAGTGTGTGGGGATGCCATTTTAGGAACATATAGCCTGGCCAAGCAAATCGCCATGCTGCCTATAGAAAAGGTGGCAGGTGCTGTGGCTCAAATCTCATTTCCGGTAATGGCAGAATTACAAGATGATCGCGAAACGATGCGACGTTATTTTTTGAAAAGTATTCGCCTAGTCTCTTGTTTGGTTCTTCCGTTGTCCATTGGCATCCTGTTAGTAGCTGACGATTTTGTCCTGCTTGTTCTGGGAGAGAAGTGGATGACAACAGTTCCTATTCTAAGAGTTTTATGCATCTACACTTTTAATTCTTCTCTAACTTTCCTGTTGTCACCTGTCAATGTGGCCTGTTATAGAGTCGATCTAGATTTCCGATACATGGTCGCCCAAGCATTAGTAATGCCCCTCGCCCTATGGATTGGGGCGACTTGGTACGGTGCTATTGGCGCTGCAGTCGCGTGGACAGCAGTCCATCCTCTCGTACTATCCTGGCTAATAACCCAGTCGGTTAAGGGACTTGATTTGAGTTGGAGGCACCTTTTCAAGGAGGTCCGAAGTGCTTGCATGGCGACGCTCGTGATGGCAATTGCGGTCATCGGTGTACGGTGGGGATTTACTTTTTCCAATTCCTCAGCAACAGTCCTTAGGCTCTTAGGATGTGTCACTGCAGGTATTGTTACCTATGTATTAACTCTAATATGGGTTGCCAGACCGGTCGCAGACGAGATTTTCGGCCTTCTTCGGAGCCTCATTGGTTCTAAGAGTACCACCCCTCGAACATTGGCTAAAGGAGTTGGGAGAACCGGTCCCGAAGAGCCAGGTGCTAGGGCTGCTGAAGCGGGTCGAGGAGCTTGATCTGAGGCTGAACTAAGATGACTACGGAGGCAAAACAATGACTATGCTGGCCGGCATTTTCAGTCGTACAGGCGAACATCCCATCCAAGCGGCGGTGTGTGAGAGATTACAAAATCTCATTTCACGGAACCCCGACGATAAAGCTATAGTCTTCAGTGATTCCAGATGTTTTCTGGCAAAAATCGATATCGGTGCGTATGGCGAGCCAGCATTTCATATTGATCAGTCTGGATCTGTTTCAATGCTTGCGGGAGAACCTCTTCTAGATCTCGATGATCACGACGCTTCGCGAACTCGGACGCAAGATCTCGAATTACTGAATCAAAGCTGGGATCGAGCGGATTGGGATCTGCTCACCAGAACGCGGGGAGTATTTTGTGCGGTTCACTACCAGCCACGATTAGGTCGACTCCACCTCATTTCTGACAAGCTTGGCGAGCGTCCGCTGTATTTCTGGGCAAACGATGAAGTCATTATATTTTCTAGTACCCTGCGAGTCCTAGAAGGGATCCCGGAGGTTCCTAAGGAGATGGACTTGCGGGCTGTGACGGAAATAACCGCGTTCGGGTATTCCATTGGTGATCGCACGCCTTATACGAATATAGTCCGTCTGAGGTCTGGAGAAGTGGTTCAAGTGTCAGAAAACTCCATTGCGCGATTCCAATATTGGCGTTGGGACGCGATCCTGCCGTCGACTTTGAGTGAGGATGAATTATTGAGGGAGACCTTTGAGACGTTTACCTCGTCCGTCTCGCTTAGAGTCAGAAAAGATACTACGACAATGGCGTTGCTGAGCGGGGGTCTTGACAGTCGTTGCGTCGTGGCAGCGCTTCGAGCTCAGAACGTGAGGGCGCATACCTTTACTTTTGAACCGGATAGATCCCAGGACAGGGTCTTGGGCGCTGCATTTGCTCGACAGTCAGGCACATTCCATCACGAAGGGCCCCTTCAATACACGGAAACAGGCGGCGATAGCTTTGTAGCGGCGTTGGCTGATGCTTGGAAGACATCGAAATATCGTCGCGACAGACCTCCTGAACGACCCCAATTGATCTGGACCGGTGATGGGGGGAGCACCGGCGCAGGCTGTGCCCTTCTGAGTACGGGACTGACCGAACTGCTTCGGGCGGGGAAGCGTGATGAAGCCATAGACTTTTTCCTTCGAGAGCAAGGGGCATATGTCGTAGCACGCCTTTTTAAGTCCCATATTTCTGAGGCCCTCATGCCGGTACCTAGAGAGGCGATACGAGCGGAGCTGGACGATATACATTGCAAGGATCCCGTGAGAGCGTTCCACATCTTTCTTATGCTCAATGATCAACGACACCACATGTCACCTTACTATGAGAACATCGACCTTCATAGATTTGATTTTCAATTGCCGTTCTATGACGGAAAATTTTTGCAGTTAATTTTGGCAATTCCGATTAACCTATGCCTTCGCCACCGGTTCTATATGAAGTGGTTTGCCCTGTTTCCTCCTGTGGTGAAATCAGTCCCGTGGCAAACCTATCCGGGACATGAACCGTGTCCTCTGCCAATTCCCAAAGATCTGAGCTCTCAATGGGATCCATCTAGCGCTCGTGAACTGAAAACACTTCTAAGGCCCCAGGTGCTTCGTGATGCTCGGGCAATGCTGGGAGCAGAGAGGTTGCCATCGCCAATTTTTAACAAATGGCATCTGCGGTTAACGAGCTGGATACACTGGCTTGGGCTTCGAGATTACGGGTATGTCATTCAAGTCGCAAAGGTGTACTACAAATACTGGGTGATTAGCACAGGTAAATATGTCGTTCGAGAGTGGACGTGAACCTGACAGCAAGTAGTGATTGTCATGCCCATTACAAGTCACGAAAGGTTAGGCCGGAATGCTGCTACCTGCGTAGGAGAAATCGAAAGTGAGGGCCCCTCATTCGGTCCCTTCGAACCCTGGGCAGAACCTTTCGGGCCGGGCGATCAGCCTGTCCCATAGGACGCCCTAAAGCTGAGTAATGGGTGGAGATTAAAGAAGACATCATGCCCAGGCAACGCGTTAAAAAGCTCCTTCGCCCCTTGATCCCAGCCTTCCCTATCGATCTCCGACGGCGATTGTATCGTGCAGCAGACATTTGGCCGGTCACACGGCTCAAGTTCCGATCTCATCCCACGCTCACCTATGGTCAACTGACCTCCCTTACTGATCGGGTCCTGTCTGTCGATGAGAAGATTTCGTGCGCGCATACTCATCATGAAATTGCTGACGTGCTGTCTGCTTTACTTACTGTTAAACCCGAGACGCAGGGTTGTATTGTCGAAGCGGGGTGTAAGGCGGTAGCACAGTCAAGCTTAGTCTTCTCGCCTCCCTGCTTCATCGCCGTTTGTTCGTATTCGACTCCTTTGAAGGTATTCCAGAGCACCGTGTTGGCCGAGAAAACAGCCGGCTGAATAACGGAAACGCAAATTATGTGTGGCATCGTGGGCATCGTTAATCTAGACGCTAGTGGCATCAAGAAAGATATGCTGGAAAGTATGACGAGGGTTCTACATCATCGCGGGCCGGACGATGGTGGATTGTATTTTGACAGGAACATTGGGTTGGGCCATCGGCGACTCTCCATCATTGATCTTACTTCTGCAGGACACCAGCCCATGAGCTATGCCGATGGACGATATTGGATCACGTATAACGGAGAGGTGTACAACTTTCGAGACCTTCGAGTTGAACTTGAACAAAAGGGATATGCGTTCAAGTCTCA
>VBOG01000012.1 GCA_005877815.1 Nitrospirota bacterium | reverse complement strand
TGCCGGAGTATCGATCCGAAGCGAGGCATGCCGGGTTTCCCATACCCGTATGCTGATGCCCGCCTCAAGCAATCGGAGTTGCTCCAGTTGTTCGCTTTGTTCAAGCGAACCCGTTTTCAGTTGGGCGAATTCAGTGAGGATGTCCCGGGTATAGGCGTAGATGCCGAGGTGCTTCCAATGGAGGCCGGGAATGAGCATCGCGTCGTCCTGCCGGCGGTCTCTTCGATAGGGAATCGGGCTGCGGGAGAAGTATAGCGCCTCTTCACGCAAATTGGTAATGACTTTCACGACATTCGGATCGAGCAGCTCTCGCTCGTCGTGCAATGCCCGTTTCAGCGTCCCCACCCTCGCGCCGGAAGCGACGAAGGGACGAATGAGATCTTCCAACAGGCTGGAGGACAGCGGCACTTCGTCGCCCTGGAGATTGATATAGACGGCGGCAGGAATGACTTGTGCGACGGCCGCGACCCGATCCGAACCGGTGCGAAGATCGCCGGGGGTGATGATCGCCTCGCCGCCGAACGACTTCACGGTGTCATGAATACGGGAGTCGTCGGTGGCGATGACCACGCGTGTCACGCCTCGTGCGGTGCGGACACGCTCGTACACCTGTTGGATCAGCGGTTTCCCGCCCAGCAAGGCCAAGGGCTTTCCGGGAAATCGGCTGGATTGATACCGGGCAGGAATGATGACCGCGACATCGGACCGGGAGCCGGCCTTCGGTCGGGTCTCAGCCACGCGTCAGCGCCTCATCGAGTTGAGCCGACGTCACGGTCCCCGTCCCGATCATGCCGACGACGATGCCTGCGGCATAGTTGGCCAATTTTGCGGCATGTCGCATCGGCGCGCCGGCAGCGAGCGCCAGCGCCAGCGTCGCGACCACCGTATCGCCCGCGCCAGTCACGTCGAAGACCTGTTGCGCAACAGTCGGAATGTGCGTCACATGGCCGCCTTCCTCAAACAAGCTCATGCCGCGCTCTCCACGGGTAATGAGGACCGCCTGGCATCCCATGCGCTGATGAAGCTGCCTCCCCGCTTCCAGCAATGTCGCGTCATCATCTCCATGCAGCCCCGCCGCCTGGATGGCCTCCAGGTGATTGGGAGTTAAGACAGTGACGCCTTTATAGCGTCCGATATGCGTGACTTTTGGGTCTACAATGACCGGCGTCCCGCGGCGTCCGGCTAGATCGATGATGTCGGACATCAGGCGAGGCGTCACGACGCCTTTTGCGTAATCAGACACGACGACGGCCTTGGCCGACCCGATGCAGGCCGCGACATACCGGCTGAGTCTGGCTTCCAAGGCGCCGCTGATGGGATGGCATCGCTCGACATCAAACCGTACAAGCTGCTGGTTGTGGGCGATGACCCTCGTTTTCCGGGTCGTCGGCCGATCCCGATCGGTCAGAATGCCATCGTGACCGATCCCCTGACGTTGCAAGGTATTCATGAACTGGCGGCCGGCGTCATCGCCGCCGATCACCCCGCACAAATCCACGCGCCCTCCGAGCGCCCGGATGTTATTGGACACGTTGGCGGCGCCCCCGAGCTGGAGAGTCTCGGAGGACACGTTCACGACCGGCACCGGCGCTTCAGGCGAAATCCGGCTGACCGGTCCCCAGATATACTGATCCAGGATGAGGTCCCCGACGACGAGGATAGTTCCGCTACGAAACTTTTTAATATAGCCGTGCAAGTCGTGTATCCTCATCGAATCACCTTTCCGATGCGGCTCCACCGGACCCAATGGCTGGGGTCGCCCCGTCCGTCCCATGACCAATAAATGAGGAACGCCTTGCCTTTGATTTTTTCCAGCCTGACAAACCCCCAAAATCGGCTGTCCAAACTCTGGTCGCGGTTGTCGCCCATCATGAAATAGGAATCCGGAGGCACCGTGATAGGGCCAAGGTTATCACGCGGCTGTGTTTGATGCGCGTAGATGGAGGGGTCGGTGTGCTGGGTATACGGCTCGACGAGCAGTTCGCCGTTGACCCACACCCGCTTGTTCCTGATCTCGACGCGATCACCCGGCAGGCCGATCACCCGCTTGATGAAATCCTTCGACTCATCTTCGGGGTATTTGAACACGATGATGTCGCCGCGCTGCGGTTGCGAAAAATGGATCAGGATCTTGTCCACGAACGGCAGCTTGATATCGTAGAGGAACTTGGTGACGAGGATGTGGTCGCCGATGGTCAGTGTCGGGATCATCGACCCGGAAGGGATTTTGAAGGCCTGAACGACAAACGTGCGGATAAAGAGCGCCAGCACGACGGCGATGACGATCGCCTCGAGGTACTCACGCCAGACGGATTTGGCGGCAACGCCGGCCTGCTCCTGCGGGAGTTCGCCGCGGCCAGCAGGCGCGGCCTCAATCGGAGGAAGCGCTAGTCCGTCACTTTCAGAAGAGCCAGGAAGGCTTCCTGGGGCACTTCCACGCGGCCGACCTGCTTCATCCTTTTCTTGCCTTCCTTCTGCTTCTCCCATAATTTCCTTTTCCGGCTGATGTCGCCCCCGTAGCATTTTGCCGTCACGTTTTTCTTCATCGCCCCGACGGTTTCACGCGCAATGATCTTGTTGCCGATGGCCGCCTGAATGGCCACCTCGAACATTTGCCGAGGGATGAACTCCTTCATTTTCTCGGCCACCTGCCGGCCCCGCAGGGCCGCCTTGTCGCGATGGACGATGAAGGACATGGCATCCACGCTCTCGCCGTTCAGTAAAATATCGACGCGAACGAGTTCGGCCGGCTGATAGCCGATGATTTCATAATCCAGCGAGGCATAGCCTTGCGACTTGGACTTGAGCCGGTCGTAGAAGTCCAACACAATTTCGCTGAGCGGCATTTCATAGACGAGCATGACCCGCGTGGGATTGAGATAGGTCAATCCCTTTTGCGTGCCTCGTCGTTCCTGGCACAGCGCCAGAAGATTGCCGACGTAGGCTTCGGGCGTAATGATCGTCGCCTTGATGTACGGTTCCTCGAACCGCTCGATGAAATTCGGCTCCGGGAGCTCGTTGGGATTGTCGATGAGGAGGACGTCCTGCTTGGTCGTCGTCACACGGTACACGACCGTCGGTGTCGTGCTGATCAATTCCAGGGCGAACTCCCGCTCGAGCCGTTCCTGGATGATTTCCATGTGCAAGAGTCCCAGGAAGCCACACCGAAACCCAAAACCCAATGCCAGCGAGGTCTCCGGTTCGTAGACGAAACTGGAATCATTCAGGCGTAACTTTTCGAGCGCGTCCCGGAGATCTTCGAACTGTTCGGTATCCGTGGAATAGAGCCCGCAGAAGACCATCGGCTTCGCTTCTTTATACCCCGGGTACGCCGCCGCCGCCGGTCTCTCCGCTTCTGTGATCGTATCGCCGATGCGGGTGTCCCCCACGCGCCTGATGCCGGCGACGACATAGCCGACTTCACCCATCGAGAGCCTGTCCTGCTTGACTCGTTTCGGGTTGAAGATGCCGACTTCCTGGATCTCGAAGACTTTGTCCGTCCCCATCATCCGGACCTTCAGGCCAGGATGGATGTTGCCGTCGCCGACGCGGGCGAGCACCGTCACGCCTTGATAGTTGTCGAACCAGGAGTCGAAGACAAGCGCCTTCAAGGGACCATCGGGCGTGCCTGTCGGTGGGGGGACGCGTCTCACGATGGCTTCCAGGACTTCTTTGGTCCCGCGGCCGGCTTTGGCGCTCGTGAGAACGGCATCGTGGGTCTCCAGGCTCAAAACGTCTTCGATCTGCTTCTTGGTGCCTTCGACATCCGCACTCGCCAGATCGACTTTATTGATGACTGGAATGACCGTCAGGCCGTTGTCCATCGCCAGGTTGGCGTTCGCGATGGTCTGGGCCTCAACCCCTTGAGAGGCATCGACAAGCAACAGTGCCCCCTCGCACGCAGCCAAGCTCCGGGAGACCTCATAGGTAAAGTCTACATGGCCCGGAGTATCAATCAGGTTGAGGAGATATTCTTCGCCGTCTTCGGCCTTGTACCGGACCGTGACGGTATGGGCCTTAATCGTGATGCCCCGCTCACGTTCCAGGTCCATGGCGTCGAGGATCTGCTCCCTGGATTCCCGGAGGGTAATGGCACCGGTATATTCGAGCAAACGGTCCGCAAGAGTCGATTTCCCGTGGTCTATGTGCGCAATGATAGAGAAGTTTCGTATGCGGGTCTGCAACGGGTCTCCTTTGGGTGGAACACCGCAAATTATAATTGCCTTTGGGTCACATTGTCAAAGTAACTTCCCACCCCTATAATGCCCACTGATGAAGAAAATCGCCGTTTCCAACGTCCGTACGCGCCGGCTGCAAGCCGATGACCGGCGCTACCTCTGGCATCCCTTCACGCAGCAGCAAGATTGGGAAAAAGAGCGACCTCTGATTATCGAACGAGGACAGGGCGTCTACCTGGAGGATAGCGAAGGACGCCGGTATCTTGACGGCGTTTCTTCGATCTGGGTCAATCTCCATGGCCACCGAAAGCCGGCACTCAATCGGGCCCTGACCGCACAACTCGGCCGGATTGCGCACTCGACCATGTTGGGCATATCCAATCCTCCGGCCATCGCCCTGGCGAAAAAGCTGGTTCGGCTCGCCCCTGCCGGCCTCTCGCGAGTGTTTTATTCGGACAATGGCTCGACGGCGGTGGAGGTTGCGCTCAAGATGGCCTTCCAGTATTGGCGATACCAAGGCGAGGAGGGTGCGAACAAAACAAAATTCCTCCATCTTGGACAGGCCTACCACGGCGACACGCTCGGCGCCGTCGGCGTCGGCGGGATTCCGCTCTTCCATGAACGATACACGCCGTTGCTGGTCCCCAGTTACGAGGCTCATGCGCCGTACTGCTACCGGTGTCCATTAGGATTGAGCCTTCCCGGCTGCCGGATTGCCTGTGCGGATTCCGTCGCAGACATTCTCAAGCGCCATCATGCTGAGATCGCTGCGGTGATTGTTGAACCCCTGCTCTTGGCTGCCGGCGGCATGCTGGTTCAGCCGCGGGGCTATCTCACAAAGCTTCGCCGGCTCTGCACAGAGTACCACGCGCTGTTGATCGCTGACGAGGTCGCGACGGGGTTTGGCCGTACCGGCACGATGTTCGCGTGCGAGCACGAACGCGTCAAACCGGACCTGATGGCCGTGAGCAAGGGCTTGACCGGCGGTTACATGCCATTGGCCGCGACGTTGACGACGGAACGCGTGTATCGGGCCTTTTATGGCCGCTACGATGAGTTCAAGACCTTCTTCCACGGCCACAGCTATACCGGCAATCCTCTGGGCTGTGCGGTGGCCTTGGCAAACCTTGAGGTGTTCGAGCGGGAGCGTACACTGGAGAAGCTGCAGCCGAAGATTCAGGCCTTGCAACGGTGGCTCACACCGCTGGAGCAGCTCCCCCACGTCGGCGACATCCGGCAATTGGGATTCGTGGTCGGAATCGAACTGGTGCGGGATCGAGCGTCGAAAAACACTTACCCTCTATCGGAGCGCGTCGGCCACCGCGTGGCGGAAGAAACTCGGCGGCTCGGCATGCTCATCCGCCCGCTTGGGAACGTCATCGTCCTCATGCCGCCGCTCAGCACCTCCCTGAAGGAACTGCGGCAGATGGTGGAGATCCTGAAGCAGGCCATCACGACGGTAACCGGAGGACCGGGTCAGTCTCACTCGGTCGTCTGAAAGCCGCTCGCGTAGTAGCGCACGAGATCGCTGAGCGAGAGCATGCCGACGATCTTCCCCTCTTCAGTCACGGGCAAATGCCGGATGCCTTTCGTCTTCATGAGACCATGGGCTTCTTCGACGGTCTTATAGCCTTCGATGGTGATGATTGGAGCGCTCATCAAAGACTCGACCGATGTCTTCTGTGGGTTGACGTCTGTCGCCATACCTTTTCTCGCCATATCCGTTTCGGTGAGAATCCCGACAAGCTGATCGGCTTTCTTCACGAGCAGGGAGCCGATGCCGAACTGCGCCATCAACCGGCTGGCCTCCTGAAGATTGGACTCCGCAGTGACCGACTTCACGTCCCGCACCATATAGCGGGCAACTTCGGACAACGCCATCATTTCGTTTTCTTCTGGGGTCAGCATATTGACTCCGTATGGAAGTGCTGGATGAGGATATCAGTTCAGCAGGTTCGGAAAGTTTAGTCAAGAACGGGAATTTACCCGCTACTTAAGGCGCAGATCATGTCGCCGCATATAAAAAAGGCACCCTTCCGAGTGCCGATAAGCAAAACTGCCTATTTCCGAGTTTACTTTCCAGCATCTTCGAGCTACGTCCACATGGCCAGAACCGCGCCCATGACGAGCAGCGAGACGAGATAGTAGCTGTTGTTGATGAGATAGAGATCGCGTGACCACCCTGAAAAGAGATAATTGGAGAGCGTAGGAGCGGCGACGAACCCGACCCAGGACCACAGTCCGATGGTCACACCTTGAAAGATCGTTTTCGCTTGAGCGAAGCCGATAAATATGGCAAGGACGTATGCCATCATCAAGGCGGCGACAAACGCGCCGATCAACGCGACGCTCCTATTGCCCTTTTTGCACTCTTCTTCCGTTTTGCCGACAGCCATCATCCATCGCCGACCAAACATCGCCGGAGAGTACCAGAGGCCACCGATGACAAAGGTGATGACCGCGGCGATCAGCACCGCGAGGTAATTGATCGTGATGTTCAAGGTGCGCTCCTTTCCCCATTCAGATGTTTGACCATGAGAGCCACTCTCTCCTCTCGCTTTTCCTTCGCCAGGCGGCTTGGTTGGTGCTGAACGGTCCACACCGGCTGCAATGGAGCTGGATCATCGGCAAGCCGCGGGATGATATGCCAATGGATGTGCGGAAGCTGATTGCCGAGCAGTTCATAGTTGACCTTCACCGCATCAAACACGACTGTCAACGTTTGCGCGACTTCCGTCATCTCTTCAACGAGCTGACTTCGCTCTTCACGGGTGAGGTGAAACAGCTCGGTCGCGTGCCGCTTGAGCACCAGCACCGTCCAACCCGGGAAGAACTGATCCTCGTGAAGATACGCGACCGTGAGATTCAGATCAACGATCTTATGGTCCTTGAGCGGCCACGAGCCAGAGCAGGCTTTGCAGGTCATGCGAGCCGCACTTCGACGCGATCACCGACGCCTGCCTTCACGAGATCTGTGGCGCGGCCTTTGTTGGTAAACAGTTCCAGCAGGTCGTCGCTGTTGATCAATGCGGACAATGTTCGTGACGGAGAATGCGCATAGAAGTCTTGGAGGCCCTCCAGGTGTATGTTTTGAATGTGAAGACGCACGGTCTTCAAATGGTCGGCGCCGGCAAAGGCCACCAAATCGCCGCGACTGATGTTCGTGATCAGGTTGCCGAAGCGGTCAATATGGAGGACTTCGCCGATCAGCGTGTCGCCCTCCAGAGCCGGCCGCCTCACCTCAAAGCAGACGGGGTCCTTGATACGCGGACCGAAGGCGTCCGTCGGTTCATCGAGCGAGAGCCAGGCGGCCGCGGGTGCGAAAACATCGCGGCCGTGAAACGTGGACCCGATCGTACCGAGGAAATACTGCTTTGCCGTCAGGACCCGGACTTCGGCGCTGGGCTCCGCGGCCATGATGTAGCTGAGCAAGCCATTATCCGGCGCAAGGAACGAGTGCAGTGATGTCGTGACGAGGATGGGCCGACGCTCGCTTCCCACTCCTGGATCCACAATGGCCACATGGATCGTGCCGGGTGGAAAATGCCGCGAGGCCGAATGCAGCAGGTACGCGCCCGCCCGGATGTTATGCGCGGGTACATCATGGGTGAGGTCGACGATCTGGGCTTGGGGATTGATCCCAAGGATGACGCCCTTCATGCTGCCGACGAACACATCGGCGGCACCGAAATCGGTCAGCAGCGTGATCAGCGAGGTGGACGGCGTCGCCGTCATGGTTCATGGGTCCGAGTTAGACGACCTCGAAACAGATGGCGAGCACTTCGTATTCGGCCACTTTTGCCGGCGTGGTCACCTTCACGCTGTCGCCGACTCGTTTACCGATGAGTGCTTTCCCAACAGGTGATTGGACGGAAATCTTCCCCTCTTTGAGATCCGCCTCATCCTGGCCGACGAGCCGGTAGCGCTGTTCCTTCTCGTTGTGAAGATCCCGCAGTGTCACCGTCGCGCCGAATACGACCTTCTCGTTGGAGAGATTGGAGGTGTCAATGATCTCGGCTTCAGCCAATTTGTGTTCGAGGTCACGGATGCGGCCGTCGATGTGGCTCTGGCGCTCCTTGGCCGCTTTGAACTCGAAGTTCTCGCTGATATCGCCGTGGGCGCGCGCCTCTTCGATGTCTTTAATGTTCTGTGGACGCTCCACCTTCTTATAGCGCTCAAGCTCGGTCTGCAACGCCTCGTAGCCCTTCTTTGTAATCGGTATCTTGGCCATCGTGTCTCTAGGATGCGGTATGCGATGTGTAGTGCTCTTGGAGCGGTTTGACCGAGAGCGTGCGCCGGAGTCCTGCCTCGATGCCCATCAAGGCCGCTTTGGCTCCCGCCATCGTCGTGTAGTAC